>JBGTMK010000560.1:0-11561 GCA_041743605.1 Nostoc sp. | reverse complement strand
GATATTTAATGGCAGGTCAACCAATTTCAGATTTTAGATTGACGATTTTGGATTGGTGACTGGGACAACAAAAATATCCTATGCCTGACGACAATTTCCCTACATTCCTAATCCAAAACCCCAAATCTAAAACTTAAAATTGTGAGGAACGGCAATAATTAAGCGTTGGGGAAGAGACGGGCAATTTCTGATTCATCAAAAACGCCTGCTGGCAGTTCTTCCCCCAAAAAATCGTTACTTTCTTCAGCCTTTTGCAAAGCTGTTTCATCACCCCAGACATCTGATAACACGTCTTTAAACGCATTCTCATCTAGTGAACTATCTTCAAGTTCCTCGTCTTCATCCAGCTTTACTTCCATCGCAGCTGTTGAATCGAAGGCAATTTCCCCAAACTCATCTGCTTCTAAACTAGAGGTTTGGAGAGACTCATCTTTTGAGTTGTGTCCGTTGGTCAAGGAAATATCGCCAAAGCCATCTTCGATTTCCTCCAACTCGCTAATCCCCAGGCTTTCATCCTCAGAATCCACCATTGTGAACTCTTGAACTACCGCCACCGCCGCAAAGCCATTTGTATGAGAATGTGTCAATGTTTCATCTTCAGGCTTTTCGTCAATGACATCTGCTGCTGCTTCTACGAATCTCTCGACATCTGGGTTGACGACGAAGCGATTACCGAGAGCTAAATCTGGGTCAAAATGCAAATCCAGCACCTCAATTAGGGTATCGGCGTCAGGATTAAGTTTGGCAAAGGGCAACATTAACTGCGCTAGTTTTGGCTCTAGGGCGTTAAGAACTCCCAGGATGAGGTAAGAAGGTGGTCGCTTCCCGCCATCAGGGGTGTACACTGATTCCACTTGCATGTGCAGGGTAATCCAGTCCCGATTGTTCTGGAAAAATTGCAACCACTTTTGCTTTATTGAATCCGTAAAGCTGTTAAAGAATGCCATGTTGTTGTCCCCCATCCTGAGAACTTGGTGATTTATACAATCATCAAGTCTAGTTCCTCTTCTGAATTAGGAACCTGGGGTTTACCCGGATTTAGATAAAAATCGGACAACAAAGAGAACAACTCCCGATCTGGTGTGTCATTCGGTACAACACCTTCGGGACGCGCCAGAATTTGGTCGGCGATGTTGAGATAGTAGTCGCAAACGTAGTCTAGGGAAGGATCTTGCTCTGCCATCTCAAACAAAGTTTTCCCTTTCACACGGGAAACACGGATATCTTCAATTAAAGGCAAAACTTCCAAAACTGGCATGGGCACAGCTTCTATATATTTTTCAATCAAGTCGCGCTTGGAGGTGCGATTGCCAATTAACCCAGCTAAACGCAGTGGGTGAGTTCGGGCTTTTTCACGGACTGAGGCAGCAATCCGATTAGCCGCAAACAACGCATCAAAGCCGTTGTCTGTAACAATCAGGCAGTAATCTGCATAGTTGAGTGGTGCTGCAAAACCACCGCAAACTACGTCACCCAAAACATCAAAAAGAATTACATCGTACTCATCAAAGGCGTTGAGTTCTTTAAGTAATTTTACGGTTTCACCGACCACGTAGCCGCCACATCCAGCACCCGCAGGTGGGCCACCAGCTTCTACGCAATCAACACCGCCGTAGCCTTTATAAATCACATCTTCCGGCCAGACATCCTCGTAGTGATAATCCTTTTCTTGGAGGGTGTCGATAATTGTCGGAATCAAAAACCCAGTCAGGGTAAAGGTACTGTCATGTTTGGGGTCGCAACCAATTTGCAGCACTTTCTTGCCACGTTTAGCTAGGGCGACGGATATATTACAGCTAGTTGTGGATTTGCCGATACCACCTTTTCCGTAGACTGCTAGTTTCACTGTTGTTTCCCTCTTATAGCTTCTTGTCAAACTTGTGGCTCAAACATTTGCCTTTACCTCTCCTGAGATGGCGATGCGTGAGGTCTGTGAATTTCATTATTGGGCAAATTACATAGAAAAGAAAGTGGCTCCTATTCTGTAAAACGGTCTAATATCATGATTTAAGACTTAATTCTATTTATTTGCGTTTTTATAAACCTAAAAGACTTTAATAAGCCTAAAAATAGTTAATAAAAACTTTTTATTACTTATTTTTATAAAAAGAGTTACAAAATAAAAAAATATAAAATAGTCTTTTTTTAATGCTTTTCATAGAATTAACTGATGTTCTTAGAACGTGTTTTCAAGGCATTGGGGTGCATAGTCAAGGGTAAACAGAGGTATATGCAGCCTTATGATGGAAATAATACTGAAATTTGCGTTAGCGTAGTTCACCAAAGGTATCGCAGATAAATTTCTAGTTTTCAGTCGGTAGTCACAATCATTTAATTGCTGCTTGAGAGTAAGTTAGTGTGATTCTGTAAAATATTGTTAAATTGTCAAATATAGACAATCGAGAGTCATTACCAATTGCCCTGCACTCACTTTTTCTAGGGGATTGGGGATTGCGTATTGGGTATTGAAAAGAGGTAGAGAAGAAAACTCTTCCCCATGTCGCATTTCCCACTCCCTATTTCCTACTCCCTATTTCCCATTCCCCATTCCCAAAAACTCCATCCCGCAAGTGGTGTGGAGTTTTTCATGCCGAATTCTGAATTCTGACTCCTGAATTCTTTTTTGTTAAAAACGCCACCATGTCTTTTGGGCATAACTAATAATCCCGATCGCGATCGCCCCTAAGAGTAGTAGCCAAATTATTCCACCTGGAATAAAAGTGAGAATACCAAAGCCTCTCAATACCCAGACAGCGACGCTAATGCCGAGAAGGATACCAAAAATCTGGATTAATCTACGATTTAAAGAAGATTGACTCACTTATTTTTCCTCTCAACTCAACAGACATTACACTTGATATTAATAATTAAGATATGAATTTACGATGAAGTTGCAGTTTGATCACAAATAATACGTAAAAACCGAGCTATCCTATCTAAAGGTTGGGTTAGGGTGCTTGATATTAGGTCGTGTTTGTGAAATTCTAGCTGTTAAGAACTTAGTTTTCCATTTATAAATACCGCTATTATCAAATCCACTTAAGTATTAATTGTGTTAATTGTGATAAGAACTACAGCTTTTACAGTAAAGTAACTGAAATAATTAGCAAAAAATCATCGTTTCCGGAAAAAATAGAGATTAGACTGGAATTAAATTTAATGGGTTGGATCTAGATCAAGTTTTATAACTTGTAATTTCAACTCGATTTAGGTGGATGAGTTGAGGAGTAACTTAAATCATTATGTCTGCATCTTATATATCAGACTCAATTATTACAGGTTCAGATATGCCTTGGAATCAAGACAAGCAAAAGTTGCTGGTACAGGGTGAAATTTTGGTAGAAACGCGATCGCACAAATCGTGCGGTGGGGCGGTGACAGCCTGGATGTATGTGCCGATGGTGCGATCGCACGTTTGGCAACAATTAACTGATTACCCCCGGTGGGTGCAATATTTTCCCGATATCACCAAGAGCGAAATAGTACATAAAGGTGAAGTCAAACGTCTGTATCAAGCAGCACAAAAAGCCTTCTTGTTTTTCACGGCTCAAGTAGAAATTTACCTTAACGTTGTAGAAGTGCTGGGGCAGCAAATTCAATTTCGCATGGTAAAAGGGACTTTTGAGGACTTTAACGCCAATTTAGAACTCAAAGATTGTGGTAATGGCACGATACTTGCTTATACTGTGCAAGCTACCCCTCTAATTCCAATTCCATCAATTTTCATTCAACAAGCAATGAACTTTGAGTTGCCTGCAAATATGCGTAAAATGCGACAAGTGCTTTGTAAGGGTTAACGTAATTCGTAATTCGTAGTTCGTAATTCGTAATTCGTAATTCGTAATTAAGTAAGTCGGCACAATAAAACCAAACTGTGTAAAGAAAAGTAAACAAGGCTCAAACTCTCTTTCCCCCTGCCTGATCTCAACGATAATTATTTACGCCCTCTACTTATTACCCCAGGAATGTTTCACAAAAAACGCCAAGAAGCTCTTGCTTAACTTGGCGTTTTTTTTGTGAAATGATTTTCAATTAGCTAGTGAATATCTCAACAGGTAAGCGACTAAAAGAAAGACGCTCATTCTGCACATCTACAAAGATGGTGTCGCCATCATTGAATTCACCCCGCAAGATGGATTTAGCGATTTGAGTTTCTAATTCCCGCTGAATCGCCCGCTTCAGTGGACGCGCCCCATATACCGGGTCATACCCTACTTCTGCTAAAAAGTCAAGTGCAGCATCCGCAAGTTTGAGGGATATTTTGCGATCGCCCAGTCTTTGGCGTAATCTTTCCACTTGCAATAGCACAATTTGCCGCAATTCCCTCTTATCTAAGCCGTGGAAGATGATGATTTCGTCAATCCGGTTCAGGAATTCTGGACGGAAGCTATTTCGCATCGCCTCCATTACTCGACGGTGCATTTCGTCGTAGTGGGCGTTATCTCCGGCGACATCAAGAATGTACTGCGAACCAATGTTACTGGTCATGATGATAATAGCGTTTTTGAAGTCCACCTTATGACCTTGGGCATCAGTAACGCGACCATCATCAAGAATTTGCAAGAAGATATTGAAGACATCGGGGTGTGCTTTCTCAATTTCGTCGAAGAGAATCACTGAGTAGGGACGGCGGCGAATCGCTTCTGTAAGTTGTCCGCCTTCTTCATAACCCACATATCCTGGAGGCGCACCAATTAAGCGAGAAACGGCGTGTTTCTCCATATACTCTGACATATCAATTCGCACCAGCGCATCTTCGCTATCGAACATATATGCCGCCAGCGCTTTCGCCAACTCAGTTTTACCCACACCCGTAGGCCCAAGGAAAATAAAGCTAGCGATGGGACGATTGGGATCAGCTAGTCCAGCGCGCGATCGCTGAATTGCATCGGCAACAGCTGTAACTGCTTCTTCTTGTCCAATTACTCGATGGTGTAGTTCATCTTCTAAATGCAGCAGTTTTTCTTTCTCAGATTCCACCAACTTACTAATGGGAATTCCTGTCCATTTAGAAATAATTTCGGCAATATCAGCTTCTGTTACTTCTTCCCGTAATAGTGATTTGCCACTTCTTTGAGTGCTTGCCAATTCAGCTTCTACTGCTTCCAATTGACGATGCAAACTGGTTAAATTGCCGTATTTCAACTCCGCAGCGCGGTTAAGATCATAGTCACGTTCTGCTTGCTGAATCTCTAAATTGACCCGTTCAATCTCTTTTTTAACAGACTGAATTTTGTCAATAATATCTTTTTCAGATTGCCATTGAGTATTCAGAGTTCTTTGTTCTTCTTTGAGATCGGCAATTTCTTTTTCTAGTCTTTCTAGGCGTTCACGAGAAGCTGCATCGCTTTCTTTTTGCAGCGAAAGCTTCTCCATTTCCAGTTGCAGAATCTTGCGATCAATTTCGTCAAGTTCTTCTGGTTTGGAGGTAATCTCCATTTTCAGCCTAGCAGCGGCTTCGTCTACCAAGTCAATAGCTTTATCAGGGAGGAAGCGATCGCTAATATATCGACTCGACAATACCGCAGCTGCAACTAAAGCACTATCAGAAATCTTCACCCCGTGGTGGTTTTCATAACGTTCTCGCAACCCGCGCAAAATCGAAATACTATCTTCAACACTAGGCTGATCGACATAAACTTGCTGGAAGCGTCTTTCCAGGGCGGCATCTTTTTCGATATATTTGCGGTATTCATCCAGGGTTGTCGCCCCAATACAACGCAACTCACCCCGCGCCAACATCGGTTTTAACAAGTTACCAGCATCCATTGCGCCTTGGGTTGCACCAGCGCCGACAACGGTGTGAATTTCATCAATAAATAAAACAATATTGCCGCCAGATTCAGTAACTTCCTTTAATACTGCTTTCAGGCGTTCTTCAAATTCACCCCGGAATTTTGCCCCTGCAATCAAAGCACCCATATCTAAAGCAATTAGCTTCCGGTCTTTGAGGGATTGAGGGACATCACCTGCAATAATCCGTTGTGCTAATCCTTCAGCGATCGCAGTTTTACCAACACCCGGTTCACCAATTAGCACAGGGTTATTCTTGGTGCGGCGAGAGAGAATTTGCACAGTCCGCCGAATCTCATCATCTCGCCCAATCACTGGGTCAAGTTGACCTTTACGGGCGGCCTCGGTGAGATCACGCCCGTATTTTTCCAGTGCTTCGTATTTGCCTTCTGGATTTTGGTCGGTCACTTTTTGTTTCCCCCGAACTTGTTTAATAATATTTTTTAGCTTGGCTTCGTCTAAACCGAATTCTTGGAATAAAGTTTTGCCAAAGCGGTCATCTTTAGCGTAAGCCAGCAATAAGTGTTCAATTGAAATATATTCGTCTTGAAACTCCTTGCGATATCCGTCTGCTCGATCTAGAAGTGTATCCAAGCTGCGTCCCAAGTAGACAGAACTGCTGCTACCCGATACTTTCGGCTGACGTTGGAAAAATTGTTCAGTGCGATCGCGCAGTTTTTGGAGGTTAACACCCGCCTTGGTGAGAATCCCAGTTGCTAGACCATCTTGTTCTAGCAGCGCTTTCATCAGGTGTTCACTTTCAATTTGCTGTTGTTGATATTGTTTAACAATATCGGGGGTATGGGCGATCGCTTCCCAGGCTTTTTCTGTAAATTGGTTAGGATTAGTAGGTTGCATAGGTTTCGTCAGGAACGTAAAGGCGCAGTGGGTGGTCGCTGGCTACCACTAGAACACCAAGCAAAGAAAATTTCTGCTCTCAATTAGATATAGATATTGTAAGAACAGGATAGCGATCGCCTAGATCGGTGTTCACGTCTTGTAAAAGTCGTATTTTCCCGTACTTTCTATTTCCTAACCTGAGCAAGTGATTGAGAATTGTCAAAATCCCGCCCCCACACAGAGTTACCATAATTCCAGGTCGCCTAGTGGATGCTGAAAATGATTGACCCCTACGACTTTGAAGATGATGACTTTGACTTTGAGGATGAAGAGTTATTTAGAATTAAACCTATCAGCCAAATGACTGAAGGTGAAAAGCTACAGCGCTTTAAGCGGTTTTTCGACAGCAGCAGCCGTGCTATGTTGCAAGACTGTTTATTTCGCATCGTCGATTATGAAGATGGTACAGGCACATTAGAGATTCTTTGCCCTAATGAAATCGTAAGACAACGCCTTTCTAAGAAAAAGCGCAAAATTACCAACAATATCAACGTCTGCTGGAGCCATATCAGATGGTTTTCGCTATGCGTCCAGCAAGATAGAGAGTTGCATTGCCAGAAGTTTACCCGTAACGGTGATTTGGTGACATCTTAGTTGGGGATTGGGGAGAAATGACCAATGACAAATGACCAATGACAAAAAAACAAAAATTTCCTTACCTAGTTGGTTCTAAGTGGACTGCACAGCAGAAAGTTGATGGCTGGAGGCACTTCCAAGTTGTTAACCGGAAAAATCAGGCTAAGTGGGTTTATGCCGAAATGGTTGCTGCTTGTGATCCTAAAGTCCGTTTTTGGATCAATGCCAAATTATTACAAGATAACTCCCAGTGGCAAGCTGGATGGCAAACATTACAGGAAATCCACGGACTTGAAACTGAGGTGTCCTGATTTGCAAGTTTTCCGGTAAGCGTCGAGCTTCAGTGTCTTTAGATATGAGATACGTAGCGACTCAATGCGGTAAAACCGCATTGAGTATTTCTTGAAAGTTAACAACAAATGTCTATAATTTTAACTTTTCACCCCGAATCGAATAATCTAACAACTCTATCGGATGAATAACTAACATCTTCTTACCTTGCAACTGCAAATGCTTTGTAATTTGCAAAGTACACCCCGGATTAGCAGAAGCAATTAACTCAGCACCAGTATTCAACAAATTCTGCACTTTTTGCTGACCCAATTCTTCAGAAACTTCTGGTTGCAGCATATTATAAACCCCAGCGCTGCCACAACACAAAGCTGCATCTATTGGTTCTCTCAACTTCACCCCTGGAATTTGCCGCAATACTTGACGCGGTTGCACACTAATCTTTTGACCATGCAATAAATGACAAGCATCTTGATAAACTAAATTCAAGGGTTGATCAGTCAGCGGTAAAAGTTTTGCTGTTAACCCAACAGTTGCCAAAAACTCTTGAGCATCTTTAACCTTAGCTGCAAAATCCTTTGCCTTTTCCCGATATTCTGGGTCATCTTCTAAAATGTGACCGTATTCTTTTAAAGTATGACCACAACCAGCAGCATTGATAATTACGAAATCTACATTAGTGTTGGCAAAACTATCAATCATCTGCCTTGCTAAAGCTTTCGCCTGTTCTGTTTGTCCTTGGTGTTCGGGAAGTGCTGCACAACAACCTTGAGATTTGGGAATCACAACTTCACAACCATTAGCTGTTAAAACCCTTACTGTTGCTTCATTCACAGGAGAGAAAAACAGCCGTTGTACGCAACCCAAAATTACCCCAACTCTGTAGCGCTTTTCACCTTGAGCAGGAATTACATTAGGCAAATTATCTTGAAAAGATTTGAGAGTAATTTCTGGCAGAATAGATTCCATTGCTGCCAAACGGGGCGATATTTTATTGAGTAAACCTGTAGCGCGAAAAAACTTAGCAAACCCCAACTTTTGATAAACCAACAATGGAACTAGTAAAATCCGTAAAAGGTTGGGATAGGGAAACAGAGAAAATATCAGTTGACGAAAAAATTGATCTGGCAAACTGCGGGGATAATTTCGTTCAACTTGGTGACGAGTTGCAGAAATCAACTTATCATACTGCACACCAGACGGACAAGTACTTACACAAGCAAGACAGCCTAAACATGAATCAAAATGTTCTACAGTTGCCGTATTGAGAGCAATTTCACCTTCATTAATTGCATCCATTAAATAGATGCGTCCTCTAGGTGAATCCATCTCTTTACCAAGCACTCGATAACTGGGACAAGTAGATAAACAAAATCCACAATGTACACAACTATCAATTAACTTCGGGTCAGGCGGATGACTTTCATCAAAGCCATTCAAATTCTTTAAACTAGCCGTATTATTAACAGAATTTTCTGAAACTTGCATAACTATTTTTCCCCTCTCTATTTCAGCACCCTCAGTGTCTCTGCGGTTTATTTCTTAAATACCACCTATAAACCGACCAGGACTTAAAACATTCTTACTATCAAACTGTTCCTTAATACGGCGCATCAAGGGCAAAGCATTTCCCGTATAACCCCAGACATCTATTTCTTCTTTAACCGCCATTGGTGCTGACAAAATTGTTAAAAAACCTCTATGGGCTTGAGTACGATTGCTCCCAGCGGAGTATAAGTCATCGCGGATTTTCAAAACTTGATTTTTACTCTCTAATTGTAACAAACCTAAACCACTACTAATATGAATTAAACCCCACTCCACCTGATTCAAAATCTCTACAGCAGCAGTAGGTAACACTCCTATTTTGCAGGTAATTAGAGAGTCTGTAGCACTAGTATGTATTCGTTCTTGCAATCTCTGCCATAGATTAGCTTCATCACCATCTGCAAAAATTGCCCCATTTAAACCTAACTTTTGCCCTACTTCCAAAACTCGGTTTGACTGTTCTTTAACACTCTCACTAATACTTTGAAAGCGGGCAATTAATCCCAATCCTTGACCCAAACCTAAACTAGATACCAATTTAGTTGATAGCAAATCAGCTTGGACTGGTGTTAACGCCGAACCTCGAAGGATATCAGCCGCTTGGGATACAGCCTCAGCTTTACCAGTCAGTACCACTGTTCCCGATGCCTCTGCTAGCGGATACAGACGAAAAGTTAGTTGACTAATAAATCCTAATGTGCCATAAGACCCTGTAAGCAACTTCATCAAGTCATATCCGGCAACATTTTTGACTACTCTTCCCCCAGCTTTGGCAATTTGTCCATCAGCACGCACAAAGGTAATACCTAGTAATTGGTCGCGCACACTACCATAACGTTGCCGTAGAGAACCTGTATCACCTGTGGCGACAATACCGCCAATAGTTGCCGACTCTGGTGCTGTGGGGTCAAGGGCGAGAAATTGCCGCGATTTTGCCAAAAGTGCTTGCAAATCGGAGAACTTCATGCCAGCTTCTACGGTGACAGTTAAATCACCAACAGCGTGTTCAATCAGTTTGTTGATGCGTTCTGTACTAACTACAACATCAACGCCCTTAGCTAAACCACCCCAGCTAAGTTTACTGCCACTACCACAGGGAAGAATGCGCCAGTTGTTTGTGTAAGCAGTGGCAATGACTGTGGCTAGCTGTTCTTGGCTGCGGGGATAGACGATACAATTGGGAAGCTTTCCAGAAGCTATAGCCTGTTGAATACCTTTTTGCTGACCGAGTTCAATATTTTCCCAAAGACAAATAGCATTTTCTTCACCGACGATAGATGCAAGTTCAGAAGCGCAGACGCCTTGGGGCCTGTCGTTAGACATCGCTTTCATTGAGTTTATTTTTTTACGCCCTACTTCTAATTTACTGGCTAACCTGACCAAAAAAGCGTATTACCATTACACGGTGGCTCCGATTTAGGGAGCGATCGCTACTAACCAAATAAAAGCAGGGTTCTTTTTCAAGCGATCGCTCAATCATCTAAAAAGATTAAAATCATTGAAGAAGAATTCAGAAGTCAGAAGCCAGAATAAAGACGCGACTCGAAAATACTCGCTACCGCTCCGCTATCCGCCAGTCATACAGAAAACATTTCTGAATTCTGACTCCTGAATTCTGTTCGATAAATTATGTTGAGCAATATCTTGTTGTTTCTTAGCTAATTTTAATCATTGTATCAGGGCTAATTCAGGGCGTAGACGCAAAGCGGCTTGTCGTCAGACATCGCTAATTATATTCATTCATGTAGGGAATTCCGTACTGGAGTTGATTGGCCAGTGAACCGGAAAATAGAAAATAATAGATATATGGACAAACGGTATTTTTTACAGGCTAGTGCAGTAATAGTCGGCACGGCATTGTTATCAAGGTATATCAATTGGGGGTCAGAAGCGATGACAACTTCTAAGAGTGGATTTGAAATCACCAAACCTGAAGAAGAGTGGCGGACGATTTTAACGCCAGAACAGTTTCGTGTATTGCGTAAACATGGGACTGAACGCGCTCACACCAGTCCATTGGATAAGGAATACGACAATGGGACTTATTATTGTGCTGCGTGTGAACAACCACTGTTTACATCTGATACCAAATTTAATAGTGGTACTGGCTGGCCCAGCTTTTTTAACCCGATTGAAGGTGCGATCGCTACTACTGTAGATAGGTCGTTGTTTACCACCAGAACTGAAGTGCATTGTAGTCGTTGTGGTGGTCATCTGGGCCATGTTTTTGATGATGGCCCTGCACCCACTGGTAAGCGCTACTGTATGAACGGTGTTTCGCTGAAATTTACTCCTGCTTGATAAGTTGCGTAGGTGTAGTCTCTCGTAGACATCACACCTACTAACCTAAATTGTCCTATTTGTTTGTGTCTGGTTTCTCCTTTTTATCTTTGGGATCTTTTTTAGGTTTTTTAACTTCTTTATTACTTTTTCTTTCCTTCGACATCAGTGTT
>JBGTMK010000559.1:0-12648 GCA_041743605.1 Nostoc sp. | reverse complement strand
ATAGCTGCAATATATATTTTTTTGTCCTACAATCATTAGGCTATCATCAATCTAAAGCACCTCTTAATGATAAGCAAGTCAACAATCTATAATTTTATAGTTTATGAATAATATTTCGACAAGCAATAATTGGGACAGTTTCCTTTATGAAGATAAACACGCTTTCGTATGGCAGTATGGCGAAGACTTGTTACAATTACTCAACCCTAAGCCAGGAGAATCCATTTTGGATCTCGGCTGTGGGACTGGACAACTCACAGAAAAAATTGCCCAAGCTGGGGCTGAAGTAATGGGAGTTGATCATGCATCCACGATGATAGAAAAGGCAAGACAAAATTATCCTCATATTGGCTTTGATGTTGCGGATGCTAGGAACTTTCAAGTAGACAAGCCATTGGATGCTGTGTTTTCCAACGCTGTACTACATTGGGTGAAAGAAGCAGATAGTGCGATCGCTTCCATACATCAATCCCTTAAACCAGGTGGAAGGTTTGTAGCAGAATTTGGTGGTAAGGGGAATGTACAGGCGATCGCCACAGCTTTAGAAATAGCCTTGGAAGCATTTAATATTTCTGCACAAGCCCGAAATCCTTGGTATTTCCCTAGTATTGGCGAGTACGCCACCCTACTAGAACAGCAAGGCTTTGATGTCATTCATGCCATACTTTTTGCTCGACCAACTCCTTTAGCAGAAGGAGAAGCAGGTATGGCAAACTGGATTCAGATGTTCGCCAGCCCTTTTTTAGCAGGACTTTCAAATGAGCAACAAATACAAATAATTCGCGTCGTCGAAAAATATCTTCAGCCAACACTGTATCAACAAGGAACTTGGACAGCAGACTATCGAAGAATTCGCATCGTTGCTATTAAACTTTAAAATGTGCGAATTTTAACTTGTGCCTTAATTACCTTAGCGACGCGCAAAGCGAGTCCGCATACTCTTACTCTTAAGCAAGCTACGCTTTTAGCGTCTGTCTTCAACACGCTGTTCGCGTTCGTAGAGAGCCTCATTACGAATTACGAATTACGAATTACGAATTATATGCATATACCTAAATTGTTTTCATTACTACTAACCATTACTCTCACAGCTTTACCAGTGGCGCCTTCATTAGCGCAAAAGCCCTCAATACCTTCGCCTTCTAGTGCGCCTTTAGAACTAGAATTATTGTCCAAGCCAAAAAACTATGTAATCACAGCTAGCACTATTCATCCAGAAAGATTAACCGTTCCCAGTTTATGGTGGGCGCAACAAAACTCTGAGAGAAAGCTATTGGATAATTGGATAGCATATCCAACTTCTGATAGAGAACCGGCACGAGTAGACTTGATCGTAAATCAGCAAATTTGGAGCCTACTAGAATATGTAGAGCGCTACGACTTCGTAAATCGCTTGGGTAGTGCTGCACGGAACTTTGGTTACAACGTTCGGGTATTTAATTATCAAAAAGAACCCTTAGCAACCTACACCTGTAACTTCAATACAAGTCCAGCTTTATGCAGTATCCAAACGAATATTAAGAACAAGATGGGATTACAGCGTTCACTCTAGCAATTTACAGGAGTGGGGGAACAAGAATTTTAGATTTTGGATTTTAGATTGAAATTTAATTCAAAAGACGCTTGCGGACTCGCTAATGCTGCGCTATTGTCAATCCAAAAATCCAAAATTGAATTGCCCAATTCCAATTAAACTTTAATTTTGGCGAATAAAGACTCGTATTGTTTTATTGCTGATGGGGGTAAAGGTAGCAAAAATTCACTTTTATCGAAAATGTTGCGTAGGCGTAGCCCGTCGTAGACATCGCTCTCTAACAGACTCCCCAATGGTTCTTGGATATCGGAAACGGCGATATTTGCAGAAATTGGCGAATTACTTTTAGTCAGCACCGAAATTTGTTTAGCTGTACTTGGTTGCCAACAAAAATCAATCCATTGATCTGATAAAGTACCTTGAGTAATACCTGCGGGACGTACCCATAAATCTGCCCAGATTGCTGTTCCTGACTGGGGGATAACCGCGCCAAGTTGCGGATAACGCCCCAGAACTTGCAGTATATCAGTTGACCAACCAACAGCTAGCCAAGTGTCTCCCATAATTAGAGGTTGCAAGTAGTTACTAGAACTGTAAAACTTCACCTGTTGGTTTAATGTCTGTAATTCCTTTTCCAATTCTGGTACTTGTTCAAGATTGTCTGTATTGTAAGATTTTCCTAGTTTCTTTAAGACCAAACCAATAACTTCTCGTGGTTGATTAAGTAGGGAAATGCGTTGCTGCATTCCATCTCGCCATAAATCACTCCAATCTTTAGGTGTCCATCCCAAATTTCGCAACTTGTCACGGTTATAAACAATCATCGTGCTACCCCATCGGTAAGGCGCACCCCACACCTTCCCTTGAGTATCCAAGTTACCTTGGTCGTTACGCGTTACTAATTGTTTCCACCTTTCATCTAAAGTAGACCACTGCTTTAGTTGGTTTCCCTCTATCTCTTGGAGTGGTTGAATCAATTTCTGTTCAATAGCTGCTTTTAGCCAGTAATCTCCCAATGTCACTAGGTCTGTGTCAGCCGCTTTTTGACCTTGCCGAAAAGGGATAAAGCGTCTCCATCCCTCCTCATCGTTGGTCTTTGGTTTCTGCTGCCAATCTTGTAATTGCTGAAATAAATCCTGGATCTGCTCAACTGGAGTAAACTTTAACTGCGCCTGTTGCTGCAAACCGTTGTGAAACTGATTCACCACCTGACCAGGTATAGAACCTTTTAATAACTGTACTTTTAGTTGTGTCTGCTTGTTTCCACCACAGCCAAAAAGCAGTTGTGAAAGTGCCAGTGTGCTTGTACCTAGTAAAAAAGACCGTCGATCCATTGATTTTGGATTTGAGATTTTTGATTATATCTAATATTAAGCAAAGATTCACCGGAGGCTGACTAGCTGAAAAAGTAGAGTTGGGAAATTATCAATATTTTTCTTGATAGCACGTCCGCTCCTGAAGTCTTCTTCAAGAATACTTAAATAATTCATAAGTATTGTTAAGGTTGGGAGTAAATTGAATAACATAGAGAAAATGTACTGATACAGGGTATTAAATGGAGCCATTACAGCAGCAGATCCTGACTTTAAGCGAAAAACTAGATGCCCTCTGCCAAGTGATTGAGCAACTTGATGCTAAAGTGACTCAAGCTTTTTCAGAGTGTTCTTTAGCGAATACACAAGCAAAGAATAGTTATCAGGAAAATGGCTCGATTGGGGGCTACCAGTTCAAAGGACGTATCAGTTTAAATCCAGAGATGGAACACAAGGATGTGTTGACAGACGGCATTTATCTAGATATGCACCGTCAATCTGGAGATAACATAACACCAGAAATTCAAATACAACGACTGACAGCGCAATTAACAGCCGCATACAATCGCATTGCTGCTTTAGAAGAACAATTACTCAGAGAGAGAATTCAGTGAAGTACTTAACCCTACAACCCTTAAGGGTCTACTGCCTCTAGTCGGACATTGAGTTTGAATGGATAGCTTCAACGAAAACAGGAACATACTTGAACTTTCGTTTAAGGCAGTGAGAGGTTTGTCGAACTTAATTTATGAATTACGAATTAGGTTAGCGAGTATTCAAGCATTATTAGGAATTTTTATAATTAAATGCCGTACTTAGGCGTTCAAGTTGGGCTTCAATCGCTGTCAAAAGTTGGTGTTGTTGCCAATCTTGGCTAAGATGGGCGGCGATGCAAGCTGCTCCAGCACCCATACCTTCTTTCACAAAGCCTTGCTCATAAGCTCTCAGTTGGTGATAACGAGAATTAGCAAAGCTCAGATGAGTTGCTAATAGAGGAGGGGTTACTCCACTCTGAGTTAAGCTGCCTTTTCCTAAGTTGAGGGCTAAGTCAACTGTAGCACCAGTAGGGTCTTCTACCACCCAGCGAGTTGTGCCTACAACTACTGCTTGTGGTTGCCATGATAAGGCGTAAGCTTGAGCGATCGCACTGATGAGCGCATAAACCGCTAGCATTTGCGTGCCACCAGCAAGCATTACACCACAACTACGGCTAGCTGCGATCGCCATCCCAGCTACCACCACCTGCATAGGATCGCCCACGGCGGCGACGAGTTGTAGGGGATCTACAGAATTTTGGATTTGAGATTTTGGATTTTGGATTGAAGATTGGAAGTTTATCTCCTCCTGTTCCCTGCCCCCTGCTCCCTGCTCCCTGCTCCCCCTCATCTTCTCCAACCCCGCTTGCACTAATGCAAACTTTTGCGCGTGGTTACAAACAGGGTGGCTACTGTTAACTTTTCCGGCAGCATCTATACCTAAACCAGTTAAGATTGCCAGGGCAGTTGTAGTACCTCCAACGACACACTCACCCACAATCAGATACCCCTGTTGGATATTGGCAGCAAGGCGTTCTCCCCAAAGTAGCCCTTGTTCAAATAAGTGGTGTACTGTTGTGATTTCCATAGCAGCACCTCCACTTAAACACTTAGCTGGAGCGCCACCCAAATCAATTACTGGGACAGCAGGAGGTTGGGGTAAACCAGCGTTAAATAAGTGAACTGGTATTTTTAAAGACTCAAATACAGCGCGAGAAATCAGTACAGGCGAAGCACCAGCCGCTAATGGTGGTAAGGGATATTGGGCTTGATGTTCGGGGCCATAGTACAAAAACTCGGCATCGGCACAAGCGGTATATTTTCGATCCTCTGGAGTGCGGCCAGCCGCTGAAATACCTGAAATTAAACCAGTTTCAGTAAATCCTAAAACACAAGCAAATACAGGTAGATAACCACGATACCGTCGTAGCCATTCTTCACCCTGTTCTTTTTGGGTATAAATACGAATTTGGTCATTGGGCATGGGGCATTGCTGATTAGTTAGAACTCATCATTTAACCAAAGACAAATGACAAATGACTATCCTTCATAATCCATGAGAACTTGCACCCAGCGTGGAGGGCGGGGAATAGGGTTGTTCAGGCGGTCAAAAAGAAACCATGCTGCCAGATGTACCACAAAAAGGTAGATAAAGTTATTGAGTACAATTAAAGCGATCGCTCCCACTTGAATTAAAAACACACTGGGACTCGCCAACAAACTCAGCTTCAAAAATACCCACTCAATGAACTCACTCACCTGGGTAATCACATAAATCCACAAATCTTCACCCGACAAAACAGACAGCAACCACAGCCTAAAAAAAACTCCCAAAGTACCCAACAGCGTACCCAAGGTGATAGAAACAATCCAGGGAACACGACGACGATACCACGTTGCCCCTAAAAGCACGCCCATAAAACCGTAGGGCATGACAAACAGCAAGCTGCGGGCTGGCCCCATCAGCACCGTCAGCAGTAACCCGGAGGTGAGTGCTGCCATCCATGCCGCACGTTTGCCCCAACGTAGATAAACTAGAGCGATGGGTACGGGAAAAAATATCCGCAAAACAGGGCCCAAGGGAAAGTAAAAATTAATAAACCAAATCAAGCTAGCGGTACTGGCTAAAAATGCTGTTTCCACCATTCTCAAGGGCGCATCAGCCTTGAGTTGAGGAGGCATTAACTGCTGTTCTTTGTCTAACCAATGATTGTGGGGAGTTGGAGATTCAGGCAATGGATCTTTCTGCGGCTCATCTGGCAGAGAATCTAAAATACTCATATCTGACAAGTTCTTAAACGATCATTCTTTCTAAGGCTGACAAATCGGGAATACAAATAGTGTCTTGATCCCGTTTAATCAAGCCTTTTTTTTCTAGTCTTGTCAACACTCTTGTTACCGTTTCCCGCGCCAGTCCGCTCAAACTACTCAATTCTCGATGAGGTAAATTGGGGATTTCGGTTCCTGTTTGCCCTTTTTTTCCCTGTCCTTCTGCCAAAAATAGCAACGTATCTGCTACCCGTGACTGGCTATCAGATTCGCGCAACCGTAATCGGCGATTTACTTGCCGCAATCGTCGTGCCATGAGTTGCGCTAATCGAACTCCCGCCAGGGGTTCTATCTGAAGTAATTTGACAAAATCCTGAGCAGGCATACTGCCAATTACTGTCGGGGCCAAAGTAATCACATCTGTGGAACGAGGTACTTCATCTAGCGCCGCCATTTCACCAAATAATTCCCCTTTGCCAAGAATATTCAGCGTTACCTCTTTTCCTTCCAGATTGTAGGTGCGAATTTTTACCCATCCGTCCAAAATAAAATACACAGAACCGCCCCAGTCATTTTCTAGTAAAATCACTTGATTGGCTGGGTGAGTGCGGGTGACAAGATGGATAAGAGCTGATTCCACAGCAGTTTCTGGCAACCCTTGAAAAAAGGGAGCCGACGAGGTGATCATCCAGGGATTAGCCTGTGCTTGCAAGCTATATCGGTCTTCCATTACCACATTTTTATTGAAGCTGCTATATACACACAACAAACAAGAGCGCCATTTTTAGCCTAAGCTATCATTGCACAGCCCCCTTTCAAAGAGAAAACTAAACTATGCTACATAAGAAAGCGACAAGAACGTTTTTCTAAATAATCTTTACCTATAAGTTTAAACGGGGTAAAAGTTTTGCAAAAAGTAGTTTATAGCCGGCAGTTGTATTGCTTAGGGGCTAGCTGCGCTGCAAACTTGATTATCTAAGAATATAGGCAAACAACATCAATGATACTAAAGGGAGTAAATTATTGCTCAGGTATTTTAGCGATTTTCAAAAATAGCCAACTAATAATTTGCAAAACTAAGCTTTTCAAATAAACGCTGACTGAAGATTGCCACGACCCTCAGTAATCCATAACATAATGACAGTCACAAGTTCAAGAGCGGCTTTTGCTACTCAAAACTTCTCCTAATGGTTGACGCTGCGCCTAGCTTGCTTCTTCATAGGGGTACGGTGATTGTAAAGTAATTGTCACATTAGTTGACATAATTTTCTACGTAAGGTGACAAAAGTGACTTCCAGTGCAGATGAAATTCAAAAGTTGATTGCAGACATTGACAACTTGCTTGCCAGCGGTGGCAAGCGCCTGTCTAGATTTCTGTCTGGTCAGGCGCAAGAGCCTAAAGAAGTTTTAGAAAGAATTCGCGACTTTTTGGTGAAATTACAAGAAAAAGAAGTATTAGAGAGCGGCATCCCCAATCAGTCTTCTGAAGAACCGCGTTCGCCTTTGTTAACAAAATTTATAGATCATGGTCATAACCAGTATCCACTACCGCAGCTCGAACCTAGTTCAGAACAGAGTGCTGTTGGCGCAGGACAATTAAAAAATGAATTTTCAAAATTGATTCAGCCGTTGCGATCGGAATTAGAATTGCTTTTGCAAGAGCGAGCCACCCTCATACAGGAAATTCGGCAGCTAGAGCAAAGGCGTTTGCAAAACTACTCTTTAGCGCAGCAGTTGACAAATCAGGAGCAAATGATTACCGAGTTTTTACAGGTACTCATGAGTCGTCTTGTGCCAACCTTAACGCCACTGCTAGGACAGACGCGGGAAAATTCTGCTAGTTCTTCAGCAGCACCTAATTACGCAACTCAACCTTTTTTAGATTCGCCAGACAGTGTGGAGCGGTTAACCCAGCTGACCAGGGAGTTGGATCAACGCCTATTATCACTAGATGGGACGGTGAATGTAGTCTTTGAAGCACTACAGCGCAACATTAATACTTATTACGAATCCCTGTCGCAATCACTGGCAAGAATGCATAGCCAGGGGATGCAAGGTGAACAGTTGATGACTAGCTTTCTTAATAATTTGACCCTGCATTTGCAGCAAGAATCTCCCAGTTCTCAGCCATCTTTCTTGGGGGAAGAATCTGAAAAACCACCATCATTAGCTGAACCAACAGACGAGATTGCTGCTGGAGTTACACCCCAACTCTTAGAGCCTATACAGCCAGAAACTTCATCTTCACTCACAACTAACTCTGAGCGACAAGAAACTAGCCTCACAGAGGATCTAGATGCAGTACTTTTGCAGCTTGGTATAGACTCGTCTGAATCTTCTGAAACCTCGACTGAATTACCGCAAGATATTTCTGGATTAATTGGTGATGAAGTAGACCAACTTTATGCCAGTTTGTTTGGTACTGGTGATGTTAATAATCCCGGACTTGATATTGCTACAAATGACTTACCTGCTTCCACAGCCTCTGCATCACCGTTAAATATCACTGAGGCTCCACCTGTCCCTCCAACCGTGGATTCTGCGGTTGTGACACCAGAGAAGGGTCTTTTAAGCCAAGAGACTTTAGCTGAAACTACAGATTTATCATCAGAGCCACAGGAAGAACTATTTTTTGAAGAGGAAACTGACCAAGATTCGCTTCAGAGCAACTCTGTGCCACAAACAGACAGTTTCCCGATGCAACTCGACATTCAGCCAGCTAGTGTTGATACAATTAATAACCTCACTGAGCTATTGCCTGATACAGGTAGTGGGCAGCAATTGCTGGAAGTATCATCCTCTATTGAAGATGCTACAACTACAATAGCAGTTACTCCAGAAGTAGCAGAAATTGTATTGGCAAAGCCTACCCAAGGTAACGCTACATCAGAAGTATTAATTAACGATGAGCAGCCAGAACCTTCTTCAGATAACTACATTGCTGCCTCGCCCCAAGAAAACTTGCTTTCTATTGAGTCAAACCAGGCTCCAGTTGTACCTGATATTTCTTTAGATGCAGAACAGTTGCAGCAATTAGATCGGGATTTGGCTAATTTTGATCAGCAGCTAAATGCTGAGTCGCAGCCAGCTAACAACTTGGATATTTTCTCGGAACTACTTGATAAAACTCAAGATACAATTCCTACAACTTCCTCTGAAAGTCTTCCAATAGCTGAGAATACCTCAACTGCTGCTTTACCGAGTTTGGCAGTTCCCCAGGTAGAAAGTGACAAACAAAAAGAAGTCACGAATCCTGTTCAAGAAAGTTCTTCACCATCAATTTCCAACTCCACAAATAATCCAGAAGTTTCGCTAAAGGTTTTAGAATCAGTCTGGTATTTAGGAATTGATTTAGGTACAACAGGAATTTCTGCCACATTATTAAATCGCTCGACTTTTGTTGTACATCCTATCTACTGGTCAGCAGAAAATCCGCCGGGAACAACTTCCTTCCAGCAATCATTTCGTTTACCAACAGAGGTTTATTTGCCTACAGCTTCCATACCTCATGGAGAAAACGAAAATATCGAAACACACGAGCAGACAGCACCTGCGGCTGTTGCCCAAGATAAAGCGCCCGATCGCTCGGCCACCACTCCTGCAACACCGAGAGCAACAGCAGATTCGACGACAAACAATCTCTACTCGGCGCAGTTAAAGCCCTATTTACAAGTAGCCATTCCCTACAAGAGTGAACGACAGAAATGGGAACCTGTTTTGCAATTAAATGAATTTTCCGCAGGGCCTTTAATTTGGGTTGTGCGATCGCTCTCTAAGCTACTATTAACCCTCAAATCCGAAAAAACAAGTACCACCCCTAGTTTAGTGGCGGCTGCTGTTGGAATTAGCGAACAAGATTTTCCCAAAATTATCAATAATATTGCGGGTGTAATTTGCACCTGTCCATCTAGCTGCTCAGAACAATACCGCTTTAACGTCCGGGAAGCTTTACTCACGAGCAAACTCATCCAACATCCGCAGCAAGTCTTTTTTGTCGAAGAAGCGATCGCTAGTTTACTCCCAGAACTCGATGCTGCTAACGGTGAGCAAATAAAATTAAGCGATGCTCAAGGTTTTCATCCAGCAAAAACCAGCGAACATCCGATTGTTGGCAACACCCTTGTGATTAACATTGGGACAACTGCTACAGAAATGTTGCTGGTGAATGTACCAGAAAACTTGCAGCAATTGACATACAATGATTTCATGCTCCATAGTTTTGCTTATGCTGGCAAGGGAATTGAGCAAGATATTATTTGCCAGTTGCTATTGCCACCGAAATCTCGGCAATCACGCTCAGAAACACCAAGCGATAGCAAAACTACTACCAGTAATCCTTGGCAATGGCAACCGTCAATTCCCGGTTTAGACCAAATGCGTTGGCAGAGTTTAGGGTTGGAAGAATTAGAACTACCTAGAGTTGGAGAACCAGATATTACTGCTCGGATTCGCCTCCAGCAGCGTTTAGAAAGTTCTCTGTTGGGACAGGCGGTATTAGATGCGGCACTAGCCTTAAAGCTAATTTTGCAACACCAAGACTCTTTTACCCTGGAATTAGCTGATCAACGGTGGGTTTTGCAGCGACGAGACTTAGAAAGCCAGGTATTTATCCCCTTTGTGCGCCGCCTTAACCGAGAACTCAACAAGTTATTGGTAGCTCGTGGCATCCCTACAGAAGTAATTAATCAAGCTATCCTGACTGGTGGGGTGGCTTGTGTGGGGACGGTGAATCGCTGGCTACGGCAAAAACTCCCCAGCGCTAAGATTATGCAAGATTTATATCTCGGCGAAAACGGCGCTCCTAATTGCAGTCGGGTTGCTTATGGTTTGGCAATGCTGCCTCTGCATCCCCAGATTTTAGATATACCCAGGCAGCAATACACTGATTATTTCCTATTTACAGAATTGCTGCGGCTCTTACCAGAGCGATCCTTATCTTTTGGTGAAGTTATCCAGTTATTTGAGGGTCGTGGGATCAATACTCGCACTTGTCAGCAACGCCTGTTAGCTTTTTTGGAAGGTGAACTGCCTTCGGGTTTGATACCTTCAGTTACAGATTCAACCTGGCTTACCCAGAGTTCGCAAGAAAATCCTGACTATCAGGCGATCGCCACAGCACCACTTTTTGAAAAACAAGGGAGTCTGACTTATCGTCCCAATTCCCAGCAACTTTTGTCTTTGCGTCGCTATCTAGATGCGATCAAGGCTAGTAATCAGCAATCACTGGAGGAACCATATACAGTAAATTTCGCTTTAGAAGTTCATCATTTGAGTAATTAGCGTAGTCCAGACACTCCCAATGGGCCACGAGTTACACCTAGCTGATTTTGCAGCTTCAACTCGTGCCAGAGTTGGGAACCTGTAATCTTGCCTTCTAGTAGTTGACGATAGCTATGTATTGTTTTAGTCACTTGGTCTGGAGTTTCATTAACAAACTCAATGCGAAAGTGACGTAATCCCAACTCTATAAGACGGTGTACGTACTCGGCTCCAGTTTGAGCAGTGCTGTTAAATACAGTGTTACGACAACCGACATCTGCTTTGAGGACGTGTTCGCTACCAACGCGATCGCGCAATTTTACTTCCTGCTTTTCACAAGGTCGTCCACAGTTAGTGTAGTCTGTACCCGTCGATAGAAAGGCGCAAAATACACAATGCTCCATGTGGAACATCGGTATATGTTGATGGATTGTCACCTCCAACCACTGAGGTGGGCAGCTGGTGAGCAGGTCTTGCAGTTGACTAATATTCAGGTCATAGGATGCCGTCAGTCGTTCCAAAGCAAAGTGTTGCTGAAAATAATCTGCTGTTAAGGGATTAGCAACGTTGAGCGAAAAATCTGCAACACAACGGTCTGCCGCAAAGAATTGTAATTGATCATAGTTCCGTATCAGATAGCCATCTGCTTCACAGGCACGTACCTGCTGCAAAATCCAATTTTCCCCCGGTTTAGTAATTCGGGGTGGCGCAACCCAGATTGTGGGTAGTTGGGAGTTAAGAGTTAGGAGTGAAGAATTGTCTGCTTTGTTTTTTTGCTGTTGTTGGCGCACCATTTGCACCGCTTCTCGGTAGGCGCGGGGGTCTTCAAATTCACAGTACAGTGTTTCAATACCTGTTTTGAGGGCGGCTTGGAGTTGTTTGAGATTTCGTACTAAGACGATAAGTGAGGGAAATGTAGCTTTAGCTTCCCGCAGGGTGGGAAATGATGGGGATGAGGAGGGGAGTAAGTCGTGGTAAGAAGCATCAGAACTTAATTGCCAACGTTTGGGTTGACTTCGTAATTCTTCCAACTGGGCTACAAGTTCCCGCCGCACTCGGTTCAACTCACTTACGGGTAGCATGATGGTACCGCTGAGGTTGTTGGTTAGCGTTCCCAAACAGAAGGGGGTATTACCTAAACGACCGAACTGTTCTTGTAAACGGTCTGTATCTAGGGGTTTGGTATGGGCTTCAACCAGTGAAATTACAGACTCAACCTGTACAATATTACCGAGTTGATCACGAGCGATCGCAATCAACGCCTGACCAACTTCTCCATAAACCTCCAAGTCAATCGGCCGCTGAAATTGGGGGTTCTCACCAGCAAAACTTTGACGTAGTTGCTTATCTAATTCTGGATCATTGGTTTTCCAAATGCGATCGCCTATATGCACTCGACGCAGATTCAAGTCATTTCGACCAAAGGACAGCATGGTTTCATTACCTTTGGATACCACAGCATAAACCCGGCCACCTTCTTCCTTCGCCTCTGGATGACCGCAATCAAACACAATTCCATCCCCTGGTTTTACAGGCGCTTCCAGTTTGACTGTTACTTGTTCGTTGTGAATGCGGCTGACTTCACCTAAATAAACCCCACGTTTTTTACCAAAGCGGGCGTGAACTAGTTCCTGATTATTAATCCCGCCAAACCAGCCTGTGTAGAGTCCGCGAGAAAATGCCATCTCTAAGTTGTAGTGTTCTTGATCTGTTTGACCTCTCCCCCAGCCCCTCTCCG
>JBGTMK010000558.1:0-6472 GCA_041743605.1 Nostoc sp. | reverse complement strand
GTTTTTAAGCTTTGAATTGTATTCCAGCCATGCAAATGCTACTAATTCTTTGAGAAGGTCTTGCTTACCATTGCTGTATATATATTTGCAGTTTGTTTGTAAGCAATTGTTATTTCTAGCATTTGGATTTTTTCTGCTTCTGGTACTTTCCATTCATTAATTGAGTCATTGCTGTATAAATTTTTGGCACAGCTAGAGGCAACCGCTAAAATACAGTCAAGGTTTTTTCTAAGTCTGTCAATCTCTAGCAGGCAGTCGTTAAAATGTGCTATTCCATTACTGCATTGAACTGAACTTCCCTTGATCTGTTCTGATAGCTGTCTGGTGGCGAATAGTCCATCGATAGTAAGTGTGCCATTAATGGCTATATCTAAAATTTCGAGAAAACGTTTTTTAAATAGTGCAAGGGTTTGTTTACGATCTAAGGTTTTAGGATGGGAATAGATAACTCCGCTAATTTCTGATTTATCGGGACATTCATTTCCTACGCCTGGAAAATGCCTCCAGTAAGGTGGCATTTTTTCACCTTTGGCAAGGCATAATTCGCCAAAACATTTGGAGCATCGCGGTAATTCGTCAATATACGTATCGAAATCTGCGATCGCTGCTGGTAATTCAAGTCCTGTACGAAGGCTAATTGCTGCAACTGGCATAATTTTAATCGGATACTTCCAGAATGCCAGTTGTTAAATTTTGTTGTGGTATTACTTGATATCTTAATTTTTTGCTTCTCAGTCAGGACAGTCTTTATTAATATTGAGGCTTACTGCACAAGGTAGATATTGCTGTAGATGCAAGTAGATTATATTTAATGTAATTTTTGAATAAGCCTGAAAAAATCTTTCCCCAAAATTTTTATTGGGGAAAGTAAGTGTTTTTACAAAGTGACGAACATTTGAATTAGGCAGTTTGTAATTGAGACTTCATCTGAAGCTCTTGTACCAGTTGTACCCACGCAGGTGCTTTTTTACCTTTAATGGGAGTAAGATTGTTCCAATGCCTTTCGAGTTCAGATTGGGATAAATGTGGGAGTTGTTCCTTACCCCAATTGATAGCATCTTGAATTGTTTTCCAATTAGTCCAAGGTTGTTTTTCTTCTTTGATATTGCTTAACTCAATGAGTGTCGCTTCCAACCAAAGTTTAGCTGCCTCTGAGTCACGCATTAACTGTTGTCTTGACATTAATAGGGCAATACTTGCCTGAATCTGGGTTAGTTCCCACATCTGAGAAATAGTAACGAGTTCCTGCCAAGTGTCTTCCTCCAGTTGAGTAATTTGTCTATTATCAGGGGCAGTTTTAGCCACTAGCAGGTCTTTGAGAAACCCAGTTAAACTTGAGTATATGACGAATGGGTTTTTGCCATACTCAATTAAGTCTTGGAGGATTTGTAAGTTAGCTGTTACGTCTCCTTTAGCAAGGTTTTCTGTTAGGGTAAGTAGGTCATGTTCGGGAACGACACCTGATAATTCCCAAACCCAATTTGGTGTGATTTCATCTACTCCCAGGTTGCTCAATTGATCGAGCAATACAAGACAGTTGCGAATAAAACCTCCACAAGACTTGACGATCGCCCAAATACCAGGTGCGTTAATGTTGATGTTTTCGTTCTGGGCAACTTCTGATAAATACTGAACAAGTGTTTCTAGTCCTACTCTCCTAAAATCAAACTTTTGACAGCGCGAGATGATAGTTTCAGGAACCTTGTGTATTTCAGTTGTGCAGAAGATGAAAACTACATGACGGGGTGGATTTTCAATTGTCTTGAGAAGCGCCTGCCACGATTGACTGCTTAGGGCATGACATTCATCAATAATGAAAATTTTGTACCTTCCCTCAACTGGTGCAAACTGGGTAGTGGAAATTAACTCGCGGATTGTTTCTACCCCGCTATTGCTGGCAGCATCTAACTCAGTTACATCCAGGGAAGAAGAGGCTGTAATTCCCTTACATGAATTGCATTCTCCGCAGGGCTTGGTTGTCGGTTCCTGGGTTGACTGGCAGTTGAGGGATTTAGCCATGATGCGGGCGGTGCTAGTCTTGCCTGTGCCTTTGGGGCCGTTAAATAGGTAGGCAGGTGCAATCTTCTGGAGTGCGATCGCCGTCCCTTGCGCGTCTCCTTTAGGAGAAGGCGGGCGTTGCGCGATCGCGGAGTGACTCCCTCCTGGGAGTATCGCATTTATGAGAGTGCGGACGATATGTTCTTGCCCGATAACTTCATTAAGGGTCTGGGGACGGTACTTGAGATGTAGTGGTTGGTACATAGTTTTGATGATAAACGAGTGTTTTATTTACTTCCTACCAGTGTGGTTGGTAGGAAGTTTGATTTTTTAGGCAGTCGCCGCTTCTTTTTTCGTTCGTGGCGATCGTGAGGTTGACTTACCTTTGGTAGTATCTTTCGCTACCACAGATGGCGTTTCTATTTGAGGAGTTTCACTATCGTCTGTTGCCTGTGCCACATTTGCTACTTCTTCAGTACTAGACTCAGTTTGAGTGCTAACTTCTGTTACTTCTTCAGTAGCAGACTCAGTTTGAGCGCTAACTTTTGCCTTTGTACTTTGGCTATTTACCTTTTCAAACCCCTGCTTGATTTCTACAGGCATTACCAGATACAACTGATTGAGCAGTCCTCCCATCGGGCAGACAATGACTGGTTGCGTGGGTTTGTTGCACCGCACCACGATTTCATCGGTACTGATATGCTTTAATCCTTCGATAAGGTAGTCGATGTTTAATCCAATACTGATGTTTTCTGAATTACTAGTTACTGATTTCATCAGTACCGAGTCAACTGCATCCCCGATATCAGTAGCTTCAGTGTATAGTGTTGCCTGTGTAGCTTCCAATTCCCAGAGGATTTTGACAACCTTTTGCTTGCGTTCGGCTAGATAACCTACCCGCTTCAGCGCGCTCTCAAATCCCTTGCGCTCTAATGTAAATTCATACTCAAACGACCGGGGAATCAAGCTATTGATTTTGGGATATTCTCCCTCCAGAAGCCGGGAAATGACCTTTGTATTAGGAAGGCTAAACTCGATAGTTCTATCTGATAGAAGAATATTGCACACGCTTGTATCGGCGCTTTGAGAGAGAATTTTGTTTAACTCGCCAAGTGACTTACCTGGAACAGTGAAGTTGATTGGGTCAGAATATTCGTTATCAAGTGTTCCTGTTACTAGCGCTAATTTGTGACTATTTGTACTAGCAGCTTGCCACTTGTTGGTATCAATTTTGAAGTTGACACCAGTTAAAACCAACTTTGTTTCGTCGCTGCTGGCGCAATAGAGTGTCCCTTCAAGTGCAGCTTGGAGTTTCTTGGCACTTAAGTTTATCTCCGTCGGGTTTTCTCCCTTGGGAAGTGTTGGGAACTCGTCAGATTTTCCGCCAATTAGTCGGCACTTACCGCTATTGTGAGTAATTATGCAGGCTTGGTTTTCTACTTCTAAGGTAATTTCGCCTTTAACATTACTAACAGTATCGGTTAGTAGTTTGGCAGGAAGTGCTACCTGACCTGAAGTTTCGACGTTAGCGGTGGTTGTAGTATGAATTGTGAGGTTAAGGTTTGTGCCTGTTGCTGATACTATCCCGTCTTCATCTGCAATCAGTAAGATATTTCCTAAAATTGGGTCAGTGGGTTTAGGACTGATTGCGAGGTAAGCGGTTTCTAGAATTTCTGCGAGTTTAGATTGTTCAATTGTTAGTTTCATTTGTTACTTGGTTTTTAGTGGATGATTTCTTAACGGGCGCTATTTCTAGCACCCTTTTCGCTTAGATGAGGTAGTTTGTTTTAGTAAGGCAGTTTTTCTATCTCAGTACTGTATGCTGTATAGTCATGACCTGCTGTACTAGGAGGAAGTGCTGCTATTGGCATATCGCCTGCACCTATCAAGCGGTTATGTTCTGCTACAACGGTTGATGTTTTACCGATGCGGTGAGAGAATTCGGGATTTGCCTGCATTGTTGTTTGGATATCGATTTCTTTGCCTTCTGAGAAGAATTCGAGAAAATCGCTGCCATCGGGGTTTGGGGATTTGTAGGAAGTGACAACTGCTACCCAAGATTTATCTCTTTGGTTAACTGCTTCTTTCGGTTCAAGGGATGGTGTGAAGGTGGGTTGAAATGCACCAAGGCGATGAAACTCTGCACGTTTTTCAGCGACAGTTGTATCAGTAAATCGGGCGAATGCAACCTCTAGTTCGCGTTGGAACTGTTTGTAAGCCTCGCCAAATTTTGATGATGCAACGCCTTTGATTGACAAGACAATTGGTACTGAGTGCAGGTTGTTATTATTTTCATCGACAAGTTGCAACAAGTAGAATCGTCTCAATACTGCGGCATCTTTGCCGAGTGCTTGGTACATTTCGTACCCATCAGGTGATTCGTACACCCCCACAATTTTGCCGTCATCGCGTTGTTCAATATATCTGGGAGAAACATCAAGAATGTGCATTCTGGGTGATTGCAACAACACTCCCATTTCTGGCGTACCACTGGAGAAGGTGTGCTTGTGTGTTGGTTCTTGTCCTTGCCAGTTAATTGCTGCTAAATACTTATCTTTTATAAACAACCCAACTTTTTCTGCTTCCATGTGGTTGATGACTTGGCAGATGCAGATATTGCTAATCGGCGCATTGTACTCAGGATTGGCAAATTTAGAAATAGCTGATTTACGCTTTTGTATGTTATTACTATTCTGGGCATTTACTTGAGGGGCTTCTGATTGCGCTGCTGTTACTGCGGTTTCTTCAGTGGCGGAAGTATTTGGCTGTGTTTGACTTTTTGGCATAATTTTGGCTAGTTGAAACCAAAATTCCATGCGTATGCAACAAAGTCGTGGTCAAGAACTCAAGTCGTCTGGTAAAAAACAACTTGAGCAGGTATTTTTTGACTTCATTAATTAATATTTATCTAACTAGCTCAAGAAATAGATATTACCCATTTACCCAAGCCCGTGATGATTAGCGATCGCCTACTGCTTTCCTTGTTACGCGAGACTTTACCTCTTGCCTACTTTGCCAATGCGTAATATTAATTCTCAGCAATTCTAAATTTTAAAAATCATAAGGCATTATGCCTATAGTTTGCCTGGGGCTAGATTTACCAAGCTTGCCTTTACAGGCTAATTATATAGGACTCATATTTGATTTTTGAAAAACAAATTTGCTTATAAGCTTGCAATACAAAGGTTTATTACTCAGTATACTTAGCAAGAATCAAGTCGGATTTTTATATACCTTTTTATATAGATTCAGTATAAGTCATAACTGTGTTAGTTTTTTCTCAAACTGGGAACTCTAAGTATTAAGAAGGAATAAGGTATTCTTTTTTGAGCATAGTTACAGATTGTCAACAAGAGAATCCAGTATAGTCATGACTTTTTCATCTAGCGATGCAAACTCCAACAGTTCAGTTATTGATAAATGTCATAATTCACTTCCATCTGGCTGGGTTTTACTAGATATTGAACGAAAAGTAACGGAACAGAATAAATGGGATATTTACAAAGTAGCTTTAGTAGCTGTAGAAGACACTTATCTCATTGAAAATCCCAATAATAATCAATTTAATTCCCTTTTAGACCGCATTGAAAAAGCTGAGGTCATTGTAGGACATAATATTCGTCGTCACGACATACCAGAACTGTATAAATCAGTTGGACGCGAGCAGCCAGCTACACTACAAGAAAAAATCTGCGATACCTTAGAACTATCTAATTTGTTTTTTCCAGGTAAAACAACACATAAGCTGAATAAAGTATATCGTGAAGAATTAGGACTTAGTGATCCATTAGAAGATGCTTGGGAAAGTTATAATCTTTACACAAGTATTTATCAGCAACGCTGTGAATTACCTGTGATTGTACGTCATTGGGCATCGCGATTACTTCCTAAAGGTTATCCCCGTAAAATAATTCCTGGTTATGTACAACCTCCAGAGCAATTGAAATGGTGGCAAAACCTTAAACAGCGTCATCAAGGATTAAATGTTGAGGGTTTGCGGAATTATCTAATCAATTTACCAAAGGGAATTGACAATTTAGGAGCAGTAGTTTTTCTAAATTGGTTATACCAGTTTAATGTGTCTGAGGTTCGCCGCCCAAATTGGTTAGAGTGTGAATTCCCAAGCTTTGGTGAAGCTGAAAAGAATGCATTTCCACTTCCATTGGATGAAGTTAAACTTTCAAAGGAACTAAAACAGTTCTTTGGCTTTGAAACATTTAAAACACATCAACTAGAAATTGTCCAAGCACTGCTAAAAGGGAAGACAGTTCCTTTAGGTATCTTGCCCACTGGAGGAGGTAAAAGCATAATTTTCCAACTTCCAGCCCTTATCCTTTCCAAATATTATCGAGGTTTGTCTATCATTGTTTCTCCCCTTCAAGCATTGATGGCAGATCAAGTACAAAATTTGAAAGAGAAACTGAAAAATCAACAACTATCTGAGTATGCTGAACGGGTAGAACTACTTACAGGA
>JBGTMK010000557.1:0-5125 GCA_041743605.1 Nostoc sp. | reverse complement strand
AAACTTAAGAGAGAATTTATCGGGTCTGTAGGTGGTTGACGATTGCGGAGAGAAAATTCAAAATTGGGATTAGTAATTAACTGTCCAAAGGCAGGGAAATATCTGGCGGCTGTGATACCTTCATAACCGCGTAAAGAATCTAAATTCTCAACTAATTCTAAGGCATCAATATCTTTGCTGATGCCATATATTGCCTGCTCTACGACTGTTATTTTGCGTTTGCGATTAAAGCGCATTAATAACTGCTTGGAATTGGTTAATTTTCCATAAACGATCGCCTTGGATACATGAAATTGAAAATAGTCGTCATCGCGTCGTTGCATTTGTATGAGATGATTATCTATATTTGTAGATTCCTCACTGGCTAAATGTCCGTGATATTGACCCAGTTGATTGAGAAACAGTACACCAATTTTTTCTTTTAAACAGGCATTAATTACTGGTGTAGAAAGTTGAATATTGCCAAAAATCATGATTTGTTCAACTTCACGAATTGGTATTTCCAGTTTTGGTTTTTCGCTGACATGAATAATAAAACGGAGGTGGTCTTTATAGATACTTGTTCCTTGTTCGAGCAGATAAATTGCAGCCATTTCCTGATTCCAAATGTTTTTTTGTAAAGGACTATTTTTGTGTTCACCATCATCAGAGATAATTTCCCTGTCTGTGGTGACATCTGTCTCCACTAAATAAGGTTGATGGAGGAATGCAATTTGATGTTGTTGTTCTTGTTCTAAAATTTTTAGTTCTTGATTTGGTTCTGTATCTAACTGCAACCTCTCAATTTGCGGTGCTAATTGGCGCAGAGGCGTTTTTTTTTACGTTGCTTTGATTGTGGTTGAGGAACTGAGTTGTTTGTAGATTTGGTACGGTTTGTATCGATGGGAAAAATCGCATTATCTATAAATCCATGACCGAGAAAACAGAATCCATGCTCAAAATTAGTAATTCTGGTTTTTTCGGGATGTATCTCTAATCCCATCCCAGCTAATAAATTGGTGATTTCTGTTTTGGCTGCCAAAATCTCTGCCTGGGTACGTGCTAAAACTACAAAATCATCAGCATAACGCACAAGTTGTAAATTACTGGCGGTGATCATTTCATCAAACTCATGCAGGTAAATATTGGCTAAGATTGGTGAAATTACTGCGCCTTGAGGAATACCTTTTTGAGATAAAATTAAACCCGCATCGGTTTGTACACCCACTGATACCCAGGATTTAATCAAACATAAAATACCGGGATGGTCGAGATGTAGTCTAATTTCTTGTAATAAACGGGAATGTTCGATATTATCAAAAAATTTGACGATATCAGCATCAAATACCCAAATATAACCTTCATCACGAAAATCAGCGATTTTTTCCACTGCATTCAGATAGGATAAATTGGGACGATAGGCAAAACTCGCACTCGAAAATTTGGACTCCAAGACGGGATAAAATACATTTAATAGCGCTTGTTGGACGATGCGATCGCGTACTGTTGGTATTTTTAATTCTCGTAAATTACCATTACGTTTGGGTATGACAACTTGTCTGCAAGGTAGAGGTTCATAGCTACCATTAGCAACTGTATTGCGTAATTCATAGATATTTAATGCTTGATTACGAGCAAAATCATCGATGGTTTCTCTGTCGATACCCGCACAGCCGCGCTTCTCTGCAACTTTTTCCCAGGCTCGTTGAAAATTGTGCAAAGCCAGAAATTCACTAATTATTGCTTCCATAAAACCGATGGGATTGAGGATTTTTAATTGGAAGAATCCAGATTTTAGTTTACTTCTGGCTTGGAAAGGCGAGTTTCCATAGGGATGATAAGTTACAGCATTGAGAATTTACTAGCTGTAATTTATCTAAATGGAGTCAAGGGATGAGATTTAAAAATGCTGGCGGTAATTTAGCTGTAATTGCGATTATGGCAGTATTTTGTTTGGCAGTTTTGATTTATGGTTTGTGTGCAAGCTATTACGGTTTACTGTTATTGCAACAGGGTGCATTAAATTTTGTTCTAGGGTTGTTTTTCTTGATTTGTATTGGCTTCCCCAGTCTTTATTGGGTTGTCACTACAAGTTACCGATATTTTGCCGCAGTTCCTACTTACATTAATCAAAGAAAAATTCGGGTGATTAATCCATTTTTAGTAGATGAAAAAGGACTGTATTCGGATATGGAAAGATGGTTATGTCGCACAATTCGAGATATTGCAATCGCTGAAAATATCCCCAAAACTCCTGTAGTGGGAATTGAATTGTGTGATGATAATCCCAATGCCTATGCTGTTGGTGCTACTCGTTCCTATTCAATGGTGGTTGCAACTACAGGGTTAATTAAAAATTTAAATCGGGAAGAAGTAGCTGCGGTTATGGCTCATGAAATCGGTCATATTGCTAACTTAGATACGATGGCAAAAACCTTACTTTCTGCAACTTGGGGTGGGGTAATGGTGACTCTTTTTACACCCATGTTATTGGTTGTTTGGTATCTAGGTCGATTTGCAGCTTTATTAATGTTAATTGCGGGTTTAATCTATGGTTTGTTGGGAAATTGGCAACACGCAATGGGCTTTTTTGTTGGTGTTGTAATTTGGCTAGTATTAATGTTATTACCATCAATAACCCAATTTTTGGTAACATTACTGACCTTTTCGCACAGTCGTTGGCGAGAATATCACGCCGATGCTGTTGCTGCAAGACTCACCAGCGTTGATGCGATGGTATCAGCACTCGCAACCCTAGACAGACTTCCCTTTCAACCACCGAAAAAGAACCGTGAAGAGATGTCAACTTTATGGATACGAGTTGAAATGAAAGAAGAAATCGGGGTTTTTCATTGGTTGAAACATAGCCATCCACCAATTCACAAACGAATTGAAGCTTTAAGAAGGGGATCTTATATTAAAACATAGTACCGCAACCAAGTAAGTCACAGGTCAATCTTGTAATGCGGGCATCTTGCCCGCTATGGCTGTACCTAACAATCGTAAAATGTATAGGCTTCACGAATATTCTTGGCGATGTGTTTTCGTAATTCCATCGGTAATAAAACCTCAACATTAGCACCCCAAGCAAGCAAACGCATGATGATATTATTATCATTGGCGCGATAGATGACACTGTAATAAGCATCGTCAGGATATTTTTTTACAATAGTATTTAACAATTTTTCTTCCTGGGTATTACTTGTATAGTGATGAATTATTTCTGCTAGTTGGGCAGATGATTTTATGTAAGTAAACGTGTGATGACGAAAGGTATTTTTGATGTAGCTTTGGTGATAATCGCGCTGAAATCTCAGCAACATTAAGTGAGGAGGTTTATTCATTTCAAATCCCCAAGCACTGCTGATTTCTCTTTCCACATCATCTGGCTCTGGTAGTTGATTATTGAGATATTTATCTAACATTTGTGGGGGAATAATTCGATTTGACCAATCCACAAAGGCAAATGATTTAATCCGTTCCAAACGATAAATGTACCAATTCACATCACCTTGAGGATTTAACCCATAACCACAAAGATATTTTGCCCTTTGCAGGTAATAAATACACACCGGATAAACCAGGCATTTTTTATCACCACAACGAGCGCTAGCATAGTTTAAAAATATTGGTTTAATTTCCCGACTTTGCCAATTTTCTTGTAATTGTTCTTGTAAATTATCAATATTAAGCTGGTTATCCTCAGATAAAATATAATCTACGTGCAAAAATATCCGCCGAGTTCCGTAAACTTCCCCAGAAATTTTATCGGCAATCGGTGCTAATTTGGGGTCGAGAAAACTCAACATATCCAATGCTTGGGCTAAATCTGCCATTTCAGTAGGATTTAATTCGGGAAAAAATCCACTCGAATTTATTGGCTTTTTAGCAACCTTGGTACACAGCCAATCGGGTAATTTATCTACTCGATAGATAATATTTTGCTTTTTAAATAGGGATGTTTCGCATTTGAGACATCCTTTAGCTATCAAAGTATTGATATCTGCCTGTAGGCTTTTTCTTACTTTAGCAAACAGACGATGGCGAATTACTTTAGTAACTGTTTGTTGGGATATATAAATATTTTTTTGTAAAACTTCTAGCCACTCATCAACATTAATATTATAAAATCGTAACCAATCGACAGTCGTTTTATAACAGGGGCAGAGGGGATGATGGGGTTTGAAGATTTCGTCATTTTTCTCCAATAAACGACCAAGGGGATGTCCCGATTGAAATGATGGTTGCAGATGGAATAGGTCTTGATTAAAAAAGTATTCGCTCCATTCATTGAAGGTTATACCAGTATAGCGATCGCACTGGCAATTTTTGCTTGCTTCTCCGTAAAACCAATTGATTAAAACCCAGCGTCGCATTGCTGTAATTAAGTTTTGGCTTTGGTTGAGGGAACCATCGACTAATCGCTGGAGGATGAAGAAGTGGGGGAATAATTCGGGTAGATGCATTGTAAATTCCCTCTGTTGTGGGCGCAATTGTACAAGCTGGGTTTATTCTTATTTGTTTTTATTATTGTTGGGGAAGAGTAAGAAATCGTCTGTTTGTGATGCGATTGACGAATTTTTATTAAAAAGTCTCCACGCTGTTATTGGAGACAGGAATAGGCGAATGCGCCTGGAAGGTGAGTTTTTGTTTCCAATTATGCGCCTCCACATTGTTAGTGGAGACGAATCATCCTGTAGTGAAAAGCATGTCGGCTACCCGCCAAAATTTCCAATTATGCGCCTCCACATTGTTAGTGGAGACGCTATGATTTTGTTGATAATACATTTACATACCTGGTTCGCGCAGTTTTAGGTGGTGTTGTTAAGTGATGTCGTTGGCGATCTAATCTATAGCAATCCTACCTGAATTGTGTTGAAGTAGCTTGCGCTTAAATCAACTTCTTCAAGAAGTCGGGGATCTTGTTGTTCACGTTGGGTAGCCTGTCCGCAGGGCTTATGATTTAGGATTATTTATTTTATAAACACCCTTTTAGACATTCAAATCGCTGAAAGCCTGTAACTCATAATCAATCAACGCTTGCTTTAAATCTTGATGTAATTGATACATAAGACTAGCTTTTTGTAAAGAAGTAAATTCTTGTTCGGCAATAAAATTTAAACAACCTAAAACATTATTTTTCCAA
>JBGTMK010000556.1:0-21731 GCA_041743605.1 Nostoc sp. | reverse complement strand
CAACAAACGAACAGGTATAGCGAGCCATAATAGCCCCACGCCTTGCAACACTCCGTCCATCCTATAATACCGAAGTATCTAAACGGAAAGTCATTAAAAAAACAAAGTTTTTGAGTTTTGAGATTAGGCATTACCAAGGTATACAGTTTACCCAATTTTCTAAATAATCTTAGGCGGCTCATAATCCTGTGACAGAGCGAAAAATCGGAGCGCCAGCAAACGCTCTGTTAGCGAAAAGGGCAAAATATATTTTCTTCGTCCTAAGTAAGTCGGTGAGAAAAATTCAATGTACATGAAGAAATATAAATTAGCTGTGTCAGTCCACTACATTAAAATTCCTTAACATAGCTGGAAATATTAGCACCGACTTACTTACGTCCTAACTTCTACCTCTTGCCCTCTGGCTTCTTTGGTAAGATGAAAGTTTGATCAAAAACTTTACAATAAACGTTTGGCTGAGGTAGAAAATGAAAGTCGCAATTACTGGAGCAACAGGATTTGTTGGTAGCCGTTTGATACAACGACTCCACGAAAAAGGTCACAAAATAGTAGCATTAACTCGGAACACCACCTTTGCTCAAAAGGTTTTTCCCTCTGAGGCTTTCCCCAATGTAGAAATTGTTGCCTATACACCAAATGCATCTGGTTCTTGGCAAAGTGTCATTGCTAGTTGTGATGGCGTAGTTAATTTGGCAGGAGAACCTATTGGTGAAGGACGCTGGACACCAGAACGGAAACAAGAAATCCTCAATAGTCGGAAGTTTGGTACACAAAAAGTAGTTGAAGCAATAGCCAACGCTAACCCCAAAACGGCAGTCGCTACAACTGGGGGAACCCCCGCAACGCGCTGCCTCCCAACTGTGTTAATTAACGCTTCAGCCATTGGCTACTACGGCACCAGTGAAACGGCAATCTTTGATGAAACAAATCTATCTGGTAACGATTTTCTTGCCCAAGTCTGCCAAGCCTGGGAAACTGAAGCGAGAAAGGTAAAAGATGCTGGTGTCCGGCTAGTAATTCTACGTTTTGGGATTGTTCTGGGCAATGGTGGTGTTTTGGGTAAAATGATTCCGCCTTTCCAACTCTTCGCTGGTGGGCCTATTGGTAGTGGTCGGCAGTGGTTTTCATGGATTCACATAGACGATTTAGTTAATTTGATTCAGGAAGCTTTAACTCAACCGGAAATAGAAGGCGTATATAATGCCACCGCCCCTAAACCGGTTCGGATGGCAGATTTAAGCCAAACTTTGGGACAAGTCATGAATCGCCCTTCTTGGTTGCCTGTTCCGGCTTTTGCGATCGAAGCCCTTTTAGGAGACGGGGCTATAGTAGTTTTAGAAGGTCAGCAAGTCATCCCGAAACGCGCTTTGGAAACAGGTTTTGAGTACAAATATCCTAATTTGCAATCAGCATTAACACAAATTCTTAATTAAAAGGGATTGGGGATTGGGGATTTAAAAACTTTTCCCTGTTCCCTGTTCCCTATTCCCCAGTCCCTAGTCCCTAGTCCCCAGTCTCTTGACTATTGACTAGAGAGAAATTTTTTGGAAACCCAACTGATAATACCACTGAGGATAGCACCACCCATGAGGATGCCAATTGCTGGGTTAAACAAGGGTTGCCACAGTTGATGCCACAAATCCAAACCCAGGTTTACTCCTACGGCATCACCGATCGCAGCGATCGCTAACCAGCCAAAGCCAAACAAAACCAAAAAAACATCTGCGACTAAAACCATGTTTAGCCAATTTAACAATTTATCTTTCATGATTCGATTGGGGAATGGGGAATTGGGGATTGGGGAATGGGGAATGGGAAGAGACAACTTAGAGACTTACTTCAATAAATTCCCCCTAATCCCTAGTCCCTAGTCCCCAGTCCCCAATCATCATTTTTCAAACAGCCAATTTTTGACTTTTGTCAAACTCTGCCAATCTGGTTTTCTACTTAAACCGTCTTCAATACTATTTTTTATTTCATCACTCCATTCTTCATTGACAAATATCAACTGTTGTGCTATGTCAATGTGTTCTCGCAAACCTTTTTGACCCGTTTCCAGCATTGCTAAGGCGAGATTTACTCTAGCTTGTGGATCTTGTGGGTTTAGCTTGACAGCCTTTTGTGCGGCTTTGTATGCCAAGTTGGGTTTGTTATCAAGTAGATACAACCACGCTAAACAAATCCAAGCAGCGCTAGTTTTAGGAGCGCGATCGCATACTTCTTTAAACACAGGGATTAAAGATTCTACTGATTCTCCAGCTTTATAGCGTTCTAAACCTGTATCAAACAGGGATTCAACTGTATTAGTCATTTGTCATTAGTCATTGGTCATTAGTCATTAGTCATTAGTCATTGGTCATTTGTAAAGGACAAAAGACAAAGGACAAATGACAAATGACAATATTACACCCCAAATGACTTACCGCAACCACAAGTTTGGTTGGCATTGGGGTTAGTGAATTGGAAGCCACCGCCAATCATGGCATCGCTATAATCGAGCATTAAACCGTAGAGATATAATAGGCTCTTGCGATCGCTGACAATTTTGAAGCCATCATAGTCAAAAACTTCATCCTGAGGGGTGATCTTGCTAGTGTCTTCAAAGTCCATCATGTAAGACATCCCAGAACAGCCCCCCTGACGGACTCCTACCCGTAAGCAGAAGTCTGTGCCTTGCTTGTCCCGGAGGGATTTTACCTGCTTCAATGCGGCTTCGCTCAACAGAATTCCGCGTTGTTGAGCCTGAATTGCTTGTGTCATCTGCTTTTTTCACTCCTTAATTTAGTTTAAGCTTTACCCTATATCAGCTTGTTAATGCCTGTAGGTTGCCCTTGGTGTTTTTGTATTCATTCTAGCGGCTTAGATGCCGCTAGATGCCAAATTGTAAACACTCTGTTAAAAGCAGCCAAAAATTTTTATTCTAGAATTGAGAGACTCAGTATGTTTATAGCAGGAGGCAGAAGGCAGAAGGCAGAAGGCAGGAGGAAATAATTATGAATGAAAATTTTAGTTCTCGGTATAAGATTCAGTTTGAAAAGATGAATTGTATCGAGACATATAGCAGGAAATACATTCGTAGCCGATCTGGTCTTCTCTATTGGCGTCTCCCCTTCTTCTACAAGGAAGTAAGCTAGGCGCAGTGTCTCCTAGAGAGGGTCTAGGATGCATTCTAAGTTGATTATTTGGCATCGTCGTCCACAGCCTAAGTCTCACGCTTTTAAATACGGTTTACTCCTGCCTTCTGCCTCCTGCCTCCTGCCTCTTGCCTCCTAAAACAGTTGGTATTTTTTAAGTTCAAGCCTTGTGGCAACCTGAAAAGCAACTACCTTCAGGTGCAGCCATAAAAATTTAATCTGAGGCTAGCTATCTCCCAAAGTTTACTTCCAAATTGCTTCTTTTGATCTCTATGACAAGTTTTAATCGCTCTACCAGTCGTCGGTTGAAGAAATTAACTCAAATTCCTTCTGTATGGGAGGGCGATCGCCGTCCGTTGTCATCACCAAACCAGTTCTCAGACTCAGAGGCAAAGGGAGAATGCATTCTTTGGGTAGATTACTCCCAAGGTGTTGTCCGAGGAATGGACGTGGTAGCTTCAGATATCGGCCCAGAAGCAATTGTTCGCACCTTAATGCAAGCAATGGAGCATCCTCAGAGTCCGGCAAGACCTGCTAGACCCCAAAGAATTGTAGTCAAAGACCGGGAGATCCAGTTTTACCTACGGGGAGTGCTACAAGATTTAGATATTGCCATTGATTACGCACCAGAACTGCCTTTAATTGACGAACTATTTCGTGGATTCGCCGACATCCTCGATAGTCAAACGCCCGACTTACCCCCACAGTATGCACAAATCTTGCGAGAAAAAGCATTTGCAATTTGGCAAGCAGCACCTTGGGAATTTTTGGAAGAACAGCAAATTTTGTCCATTGAGATTAATAAGTGGGATGTTGGCACACTCTACGCCTCAATCATGGGAATGCTGGGAATGGAGTATGGGATTTTGTTTTATCGCTCAGAAGAGTCTTTAAAACAGTTTCGCGCCGCTGTTTTAAGAGATGAAGAATCAACGGAGCATCTAGAAGAAGCGTTCCTTAAGCAAGATTGCCTGTTTCTCACTTTTGAGACTGCTGATGAAGATGAGGATGAAGAAGATGAAGAAGATGATTTGGCCGATCTGCCATTATCAGAAATTGACCCCACCTTCGGTAATATCCACCCCTTAGAAGGACTGCGTTCTGTTTTGTATGACGAAGAAGCATTGGTAATCTTGGTTGCGATCGAAAGCCTGATCCGTTTTCTTCGCGATCACCGTCGCCCGCTTCATGAAGATATCTTCCCTACCCTCAGCCGTCGCTATCGGATTGCTCTACCACAGTCGGAAGAATCAACTAAATCTGTTCCTGTGACAGTCTCTACCATGCCGCAGTTAGCCGCAGAGTTAGAGGAAATGGCAGGTTTTGGTGTCGATGAGCAAGAGATTGACAACCCTAATTTCCAATCATTGCAAGATGACTTGATACCAGAAGATTCCTTCCTTAGCTTAGGTGTGGTGTCCTGGGAAATGTTGGAACACCTGCGTAAGGGAGTCAGCTACCATCCGGCTGGTGAAATCAAACACGTGGGTGATGGTTTGCCGGTGATTTTAATTCAAACTTCTCGGCCCAAGGCGAAGACTGTAATTGAAAGAATTGAAACAGCAGGTGGATTGAGAGCAATTTGCTTTAATCCAGGTGCCGACCCCTTCGATGGCGATCGCTACGACCTGGGTTTATTGCAAACTCAAAATGGCGAATTGTTCCTATTCGGTGAATTCTTAGACGAAGATCCGATTCATGTAGAAGCCCGAAAGAAATGGAATCAACGGTGTAAAAATACTAAGGGCTACTGTGGCTTAATTATTGCTAAAGGCCTAACGGGAGCTTCCCGTGGCAATCCCCAGTTACGAGATATGATGGCTTTGTTTGAAGCGCGATCGCTTTCACCAAAAGATTTAGGTATTGGCACTCTCCAACTGATGCCCCAACTTAAATTTGAATAGTTGTACTAATTGCCGTAATCCTCAATTTCAAAGAACATCGGCTATTCCTCCCACCCCTTCAAAGGTTCGGAGAAATAGCCGATTTTGTCATTTGTCATTTGTACTAATGACTTCGATTTCCCTAAGTAGGTGTTTTAGGCGACCAATAATTAAGAGTTAACTTTACCTCAATTTCATGAAGTACCTGTATTTTCATTGTCTTTCAGTTACTTAACTCAGATATTTTTAGTATAAAAAAATACCCGTCAACAAAAAGTATCTGTAAAACTAGGTTTGATTAAACCTAGTTGACACTCTTAGATATCAGAATCTTTTTTTTTTACAAGTTTTTTGAGTTTAGCATTCTGTTATATATCAATATCATTAAGCCAAGATTCAAATGTATATCTTTTTCTTTGTAATTTTTTTATAAAGGATAAAAATGAGCTTATTTAGTGTCTAAATGAAGATTATTTAAAGTGCGTAAATAATGGCTATAATAAACACACCAACGAAAAATTTGAAATATACAATTATTTTTATAGGTATACTTACCAAATGTGAAATAGTTGTAAATCAATACTTTCTTGCCAGTATTTTATCTCTTAGCTTAAATCTAAGAAGAAGGATTGCTGTCGAAATTTTAGCCCAATAAGTGGCTAGAATTATTTTTATAACCTCCAGATAGATGAATACAAACAATGCAAAAAAATCGCCAGATTGCAATCAAACTATATCGCTAGAGGGAGGATAAAAAATAGGCAAAATTTCATCGTATCCTTACGGGAAGTTATTGTAAAAGCATGAAACCAAACTAAAATATTATTATCGGCAACAGTCAAGTAGCACCATATCTACTACAGACTAATTCATCTGTGTGAAATTACAGATAATGCTGTCAAATTTTACCAATACCTGAGATGTTTGCCACCCAGTAAACTGGATTTTATCCTCTTTTTTCTGGTTACTATAATTGGCACTAAAAAGCAATTAACTTGATCGAAGGAAGCCAAAAATCATAACTGTTCAATTAGCTCTTAACTTCTTGGTTAGAGTAATGAGTGCAGATGAGTCTTTGTTCTATAGCGCTCGATTTTTTGCCTACTTTTAGGTGATTATTCATCTATACACAGCATTCAAATCTGCCTGTAAGCAAGCATTTCGGCATGATAATAATTCTAAAGCTTTATTTTCTAGTGTTGTACTAGATGTTCTCTCCAAGTAGATTTGGCAAACTTGGTTAAGAGAGAAGGTCAAATGCTTTCAACGGAGAATAACTTTGGAAATCTTGATTGAGTCAAGAGTATGTGTCTGAAATTCATTTATCAAATTTCACCATCAGGCTTTACTCATGCTGTTAGTAGGGTTATTATCTTCAAAAGCAACTACGTGCTTTTTTACTGTCACAATAGTAACAAATAAAGTGTAGTTTTTTGATTTCTTTAGAAAATGATGAATCCTTTGACAAAACGAACATTTTTAATATTAATGGTATTACTTGTTTCCTGAGACAAACTCTGATAATCTTATCGGTTCCCTCTTTACTTAGACTCTTTCGACAATCTAAAATATACAGCAGATAGCATGATAATGACAAATAAAAAATGGGCCGTTAAACGCATAACAGTCAATCTCGCAACACAGGAAGCGGAAAAACTGGAACAATATTGCCAACAAACAGGTAGACCGGCAACCGATGTGATTCGTGAACTGATTAGAAGTTTGCCTATCTCTGATGACAGCAAATAGGCAAGAAGATGCTTTCACCAATTACCCAGTTAACTACTTGGCCCCAAAAAATAGCCATGATACTTTTTTGAGTCCACCGCGATGGACAATAGTTTGCCTAACTGATATAGACGCGTTTTTATCGCGTCTGGTCAATTGTTGGGACTAAAAGAAGCAATCAAAGAGGTTTTAGTATCGACATTGCCATGCCTTAATATGCTGGTGGAGTTGATATTAAGTCGCAAATTCCGACACCAACCCAGTTACAATCTGTAAAGAAACTGAAAAGGAACGACGGAATGCGCGTTGCAATCGTAGGTGCGGGACTGGCTGGACTATCAACCGCAGTAGATCTAGCTGATGCTGGTTGTGAAGTCGAGATTTTTGAGTCTCGTCCCTTTGTAGGTGGTAAAGTTGGCAGTTGGGTTGATGGAGATGGCAACCATCTAGAAATGGGGTTGCATGTATTTTTTGGGTGCTACTACCAACTATTTGACTTGATGAAGAAAGTGGGGGTATTAGAAAACTTACGCCTCAAGGAGCATACCCACACTTTCGTTAACAAAGGAGGCCAGACTGGTGCTTTAGATTTTCGCTTCCTTACAGGTGCGCCTTTCAATGGCTTAAAGGCCTTTTTCACTACTTCTCAACTATCGTTGCAGGATAAATTGCAAAATGCGATCGCTTTGGGTACTAGTCCCATAGTTCGCGGATTGGTAGACTTTAACGGGGCGATGAAAACCATCCGCAAATTAGATAAAGTTAGCTTTGCCGACTGGTTCCGCAGTCACGGCGGGAGTAATGGCAGCATCAAGCGCTTGTGGAACCCAATTGCCTACGCATTGGGATTTATTGATTGCGAAAATATGTCTGCTCGTTGTATGTTAACGATATTCCAGCTATTTGCAGTCAGAACTGAAGCTTCAGTTCTGCGAATGCTAGAAGGTTCTCCATCTGAATATTTACACAAGCCCATTCTGGAATATTTAGAAGTCAGAGGCACTAAAGTTTACACGCGTAGGCAAGTACGAGAAATTCAGTTTACTGAGTTAGACGAACAAACCCGCGTCACTGGGATAGTAGTTGCCCAAGGTGATACAGTAGAAACTGTCACCGCTGATGCTTACGTTTTTGCCTGTGATGTCCCAGGAATTCAACGCATCTTACCCCACGAGTGGCGTAAGTGGTCAGAATTTGACAATATTTACAAACTTGATGCAGTACCAGTGGCTACAGTGCAGTTACGCTTCGATGGTTGGGTAACGGAACTGAACGATGGAGAGGAACGTAAACAGCTAAATCACGCAGCTGGAATAGATAATTTACTGTATACAGCCGATGCTGACTTTTCTTGTTTTGCCGATTTAGCGTTGACTAGCCCTGCTGATTATTATCGCCCAGAACAGGGTTCGTTGTTACAGCTAGTGCTGACACCGGGAGATCCGTTTATAGCACAGAGTAATGAAGCGATCGCACAGCATGTCTTAAAACAAGTCCATGAATTGTTTCCCTCGTCGCGAGAGCTAAATATGACTTGGTATAGCGTGGTAAAACTTGCTCAGTCTCTCTACCGAGAAGCACCAGGGATGGATGCGTACCGTCCCAACCAAAAAACACCAGTAGATAATTTCTTCCTTGCAGGGAGTTATACTCAGCAAGACTACATCGACAGTATGGAAGGAGCAACTATTTCTGGACGGCGGGCGGCAAAAGTGATTTTGGAGAGTTTGAAGAAATAACGTAGACACGCAGTGGTTTGCCGCAAGTTATTGCTAAGGCGCAAAGGGCGCAAAGCGTCTCAAAGAGAAGGAAAAAGAGAGAATGTCAGATTGGTTAGAGCATACTGTGCAGGTAGAAGTAGAGGCTCCCATAGATTTAGTATGGAGCCTTTGGGCTGATTTAGAGCAAATGCCCCGGTGGATGAAGTGGATTGATTCGGTGAAAATTCAGCCAGAGAATCCAGATATATCTCTTTGGAAATTAAAGACGGGCAGTCTAGAATTTAATTGGAAATCCCGAATTCTTAAAGTTGTTCCCAACCAAATTATCCAATGGGAATCTGTTGATGGTTTGCCAAATCAGGGAGCGATTCGCTTTTACGATCGCCACAATAGTAGCATTGTTAAAATGACTATTTCCTACGCTATCCCCGGTATTCTTGGCAAAATTATGGATAACTTGTTTTTGGGGCGGATAGTTGAATCGACGATTCAAGCTGATTTGGAAAGGTTTAAAGAATACGCTCTGAATGTTAAAGCTAATTGATATAGATAGCAAAAACAGGCAGTAAAAAACAATGTGTAAAAGTTTCTTACTGTCTGATGAAAAAATATGGATTATCGATCATATGAGGTAAATTCTCAAAGTTTAAAGGATTCATATATGAAGTTTTAAGGGCTAAAGTCCCCACTACAAACCTTGAATTACTCACGCCGTTCTACTTACGTAAAAATACTATTTAAACTAAAATAATCTGCGATCGCGCAAATTGTGCAGCATTAGTTACCACCTACTCAATTGCCTTAACGCACCTACTTAGAATTCAGAATTGATCAATACACTAGATATCTTGCAAAAGCCCCTAACACCCTCTCCTTGGTAAGGGGAGAAAAGCGTAGGCTTGGGCTTGGTGGGGTGGAGTGCTGATTTGTGAATGCAGACTCCTGAGTTCTAAATTCTTCTTGATAAAATCAATTAAATAAACTCTCCCCCGTTAGATAAAAACATGAGGAGAGTTAAGCTAAAGTCCGGTAGGGTAATCGGGCTACTTAAGTTTTTATTATTTCTAGACTTGATATTATTCCTCCTTAAGATAGATAAATGTCTCATTTTAATTCTATGTTGGTAGCTTTTAAAAAAATCCCCATTTCTAGATAGAAATGGGGAAATATGAGTTAAAGTTCGTCAGGTGATCGGAATATATGTTTATTTTGTCTTGATATTATCTTTCTCAATTCCTCCGTTAGGTAGAGAAATATTTGATTAATATATTAAGGGATGTATTTATTAGCACTTTCTGGTGAATTGAAAGAAAAAGTATTTTACGCAAATGAGAACTGATATAGTAATCTTATTTGATTTTTGAAAATTACAACGCGCAGATATTCATTGCTAATTGAGAGACTCAATTAACTTTATAACTCTTTCTTTAACTTCATCTCGAACACGACGAAAATATTCAATTGATTGCCCTTTTGGATCATCAAGTTGCCAATCTTCAAACACATCTCTTAATACCCACTCTTCAGGTAAATTAACACCACAACCACATAATGAAATTACAGCATGATAATCATCAGCATTAAAATCATTTAAAGGTTTAGAAATTTGATTGCTAATATCAATGCCAATTTCCGCCATAACTTCAACAGTGATTGGATCTATATCGCTTGGTGCTAAACCAGAACTGGTGACAGCAATTTTATTTTCTCCTAATGTTCTTGCAAATCCCTCTGCCATTTGGGAACGGCGGGAATTATGCGTACAGACAAACATCACTTTTTTCATAATTCTTCCCCTTTTTTTATTGTTCTTTACTTTGTCAAGATAGTTTTGAGGGTTTGTAGTAAGGACTTTATTGCTTAGATAATAAGGACTAAAGTCCTTACTACGAACTTGCTTACCGATCACTTTAAACTTGATAAACTACTACCGAAACCGCCAGAGGTAGCTTTTGTTTCTGGTGATCCTTTGCAGTTAGGTTTCCTCTAACCACAACATGGCTTATTAACAGCCTTGACTACCCCTGTCGAATTAACTGTAGTCACTAAATTCTTTTCTGGTGCTGTATCTCCTACCTTCACCACAAATACTTCCCAACGGTTCCCATCTGGATCTGTTACCCAAACTTTATCTTGCAATGCGTAGCAACAATCAGTATTGTCCTCGGTAAATAATGCTAATCCTGACTCAGTAAATCTTTGTATAGCCGATCGCACTTCTTCTGTACTTTCAACTTGTACACCCAAATGAGACAATGCACCACCAGCCTGGATGCTAGGAGCTAAATTCAGTGTGAGATTTAGCGCTGGGCTAGAAAGATCAAATTTGGCATAGTCATCCTTATACTTCACAGGTTCCACACCAAACATTGCCCGATAAAATGCTACAGATTTTTCAACGTCAGTAACATTCAAAGCTACATGGGTTTTCAGCACTGCCATAATTTTGCTCCTTGTAGGATTTTCAAAATATCGATGCATATCAATATTGATGTATGTCAATATCTTGTCAGATACATTGATGAATGTCAATATAAGAATATGAACTTTCCTAAACAAATTTCCACTTGTTGTACACCACTGCTTTCATGCTGCATCAAGCCAGAAGAAGCAGCCCAAACAGCAGCGATTTTTCGAGCTTTGGGAGAACCAGCGAGGTTGCAATTGCTTAGTCTTATTGCCAATCAACCAGAGGGTGAAGCCTGTGCTTGTGAGTTAACAGAACCTTTGGGGCTATCCCAGCCAACTGTCAGCCATCATCTGAAAGTGCTGTACGAAGCAGGTTTGCTAGAGAAAGAACGACGCGGTACATGGATTTACTATCAGATAGTTCCTGAGCGGATTGAAGCTTTACGAAACGCTTTAGCGCTACCTCCGAAAACCCAATAAACATATTTGTGATAGATTCCTAATTACGAATTACGAATTACGAATTACGAATTACGAATTAGCAATTAAACCGTGGATCTCGCAATGTTGCCTTTTCTGGCTCCCGTGGGAACCAAAATGCCGTTCGCTTACAAACTTCAACCAGCATCAACATTACTGGCACTTCGATTAAAACACCTACCACCGTAGCAAGCGCAGCACCAGAATTTAAGCCAAACAGCATTACAGAAGTTGCGATCGCCACTTCAAAATGATTACTGGCTCCAATTAATGCTGCGGGTGCGGCATCCTCATAAGATATATTCAGCTTCAACGCTGCCACATAACTAATCAAGAAAATAAAATTAGTTTGGATGAATAGTGGGACGGCAATTAATAAGATGTGCAAGGGATTGCTAACAATCAATTCACCTTTAAAAGCAAATAGCAAAACCAAAGTCATCAGCAAGGCGGTAATGGCGATTGGACTGAGATACTTTAAAAATCTCCGTTCAAACCATTCTTTACCTTTGTATTTAAAAATCCAATAACGGCTGTACATTCCTGCTATTAAAGGCAAGCCGACATAAATTAGTACTGACAACACAATTGTTTGCCACGGCACTGTTAAATCATTTGCTGCCAGTAACCACCTACCTAAAGGTGCATACAAAAACAGCATCGTCAGAGAATTAACCGCCACCATCACCAAAGTGTGTCCCTGATTGCCGTAGGAAAGATAACCCCACAGCAGCACCATCGCAGTACAAGGAGCAATTCCCAGTAAAATCGTACCTGCAATGTAGGAATTAGCGATCGCAACTTCGTTACCGCGAATTAATTCTGTGCCTGTAATTAACGGACGAAATAACCAACCTAAGAAAAACTGAGAAAATACCACCATCGTGAATGGTTTAATTAACCAGTTGACAACCAAAGTGAGAATAACTGGTTTTGGAGCGCGGATAGCATTTGCAGCTTGGGTGAAGTCAATTTTCACCATGATGGGATACATCATAAAAAACAGACAAACTGCAATGGGAATTGACACTTGATAAATACTCAATGCATCTAGCGTCACCGCCACACCTGGAAATAATCTCCCTAGTCCAATTCCCGCCAAGATGCACAGAAACACCCAAACAGTGAGGTATCTTTCAAAAAAACTGAGATTACTCCCTGCTTGTACTGGGGCTTTATTCGCTTGCGGATTCGTACTCATTGATGTAAGCCTGAAATATTGTTGTGGAGATGAGGTGAATGACAAATGACCAATGACAAATGCCCTAATCCCCATCTCCCGCTTTCCAGGCGATCGCTTTACTAGGTTCGGGATCAGGTAGCTTCATAGTAATCAATGCTGCTGCTAGTACAAAGAACATGGATGTCCACAGACAGCCAACTAAACCGAAAAACTGATATATCAAACCTGATAAGACAGTACCTATCAAGCGACCACCAGAGTTTGCCATGTAGTAAAAACCAACGTTTAGCGCTACCTTGTCATCATCAGTAAATGCCAACACTAAATAAGAGTGAACTGCTGAGTTGAAGGCAAACACAACGCCAAAAACCAGGAGTCCACCAACGATCGCAATGTTTGCAGGTATACCTATTTGGAGAGCAAGAGCGATCGCAGCTGGAACTACTGTTAAAGTAAATGTCCAAAACTGGATAGTCTTTGATTGTGGTGGACGGCCAGAACCAAATCGCTGAATCAGTGTTGGTGCTAAGAACTGAATAACGCCATAGCCAATTACCCAACAAGCCAAGAATCCACCAACCTGATAGAACGACCAGCCCAAGGTTCCACGTAAGAATACTGGCAATCCTACAACAAACCACACATCCCTAGAGCCAAAGAGAAAAAATCGAGCCGCCGAGAGAATATTAATCTCTTCGCTCTTAGAAAACAGTTGGCTAAACTTGATCTTCTTCTTGATTTTGCCCATTCCTTTAGGCAGCATCAGCCCAGAAAACATAATCAGGGAAAGTCCCCCTGCCATAATCCACAGGGAATTGATGAAGCCAACCGCAGCCAAAAGAGCGCTACCAATAAAAAAGCCAACTCCTTTAAGTGCATTCTTAGAACCCGTCAGCACCGCCACCCATTTAAATAAAGATGATTGGGCATCCTGAGGTACTACTAACCGAATGGCACTTTTAGAACTCATTTTGGTCAAGTCTTTGGCAATCCCAGAAAATGCTTGTGCCACCATCACATAACCAACTGCAATCCACTGTGCCCAATTTGGATTGAGGAATGACAACATGACTAAAGAAAAAATCTGTAATCCGATGCCGCTATAAAGTGTTACCTTCAATCCGAACTGAGAACCAATCCAACCGCCTAAAAAGTTTGTGACAACTCCAAAGACTTCGTAGAACAAAAACAGAAAGGCAATTTGTATCGGTGTATAGCCAATTTGGTTGAAATATAGCAACACCAGCATTCGCAAGGCACCATCGGTGAGGGTGAAACCCCAGTAGGCGAGGGTGACTAGGATATAGTTCTTAAAATTGGCGCTATGAGATGTAGTAGAAGCCATGAGGGAAGAAAGATTTAAACGCAGAGGAACGCAGAGTTAGCGCAGAGGCACACAAAGTATTGAATATTTCACGCCTTTAGACTCAAAGCCACTTTACGGGCGAGTTCAACCATCCGGTTGGCATAGCCCCATTCGTTGTCATACCAAGCGAGTATTTTCACTTGCGTCTCGTTTACCACCATTGTGGAGAGGGCATCAATGATGGAAGACCGAGGATCGTCTTTGTAATCGATAGAGACTAAAGGACGTTCTTCATAGCCCAGAATTCCTTTGAGCGGTGCTTGCTCTGAAGCTGCTTTTAGTAAGCTATTAATTTCTTCTACGGTTGTGGGTCGCACAACTTCAAACACGCAGTCTGTCAAAGAAGCGTTGAGCAGTGGTACTCGTACTGCCAAACCGTTGAGTTTGCCGTTGAGTTCGGGATAAATTAACCCGATCGCAGTTGCCGATCCAGTTGTGGTAGGAATCAGAGACAGACTGGTAGCCCGTGCGCGGCGTAGATCCTTGTGAGGGGCATCTACGATGGTCTGAGTATTGGTGTTGTCATGGATTGTGGTAATGATTCCATGCTTAATGCCTAAACCTTCATGGATCACCTTCACAACTGGAGCCAAACAGTTAGTTGTACAAGAAGCCGCAGTTAGGAGATGATGGTTTTCAGGCTCATAAAGTTGATCATTAACTCCCATGACAATATTCAAGGCTTCTTCCTTCACCGGAGCAGCCACAATTACCTTCTGTACTCCCCGCTTAAAATACGGGTCTAAGGTGGCGGGAGTCCTAAATTTACCAGAGCATTCCAGCACAATATCAACACCCAACTCTTCCCAAGGGACTTCGCCAGGTTGGGAATGTTCGCTAAAGCTTAAGGGTGTGCCATCAATGAGAATGCGTTCGCCTCTGGCGTTGGCGGAGCCATCGCCTTGTGCTTCTACTTCTTGTGTCCAGCGCCCGTGGACAGAATCAAATTTAAGCAAATGAGCGGCTGTTACAGCCCCACCTTTAATCTCATTGATATGGACAAACTCAAGTTCTGACCAACCCCAGGCAGCCCGCAAAGCTAGCCTTCCAATTCTGCCAAATCCGTTGATGCCAACACGTACTTTCATCAGTTTTCCTAAGTTTATTTAAATTAATGGGTAGCAGTAAACTGATTCCATAGTGTCTTTGTAGTAAGGACTTCAGTTCTTGATTTTTTAAGCACTAAAGTGCTTACTACGAACTTGTCAGAACTTTTTAGATAGACCACTATTACTTTTGAAAAAGTCAGTTTTTTTGAGTAAATTTACTACTTTTGTGGTGTCTTCATCAAATCACTAATTTGGAAGTTGATCTGCTCCTTACCTGCAAATACTGTTCCTTCTTTACCAGCTTGAAAGTTTTTTTCTGCCAATTCATAGGCTTCACTAGGTAAAGGCACATACCCAACCGAACTGGTTGTTATCGGTGCGTACTTGAGGTAGTAATCTACAAATTCTTTGAGTTCTGGCTGATTTTTCAGAGATTGAGCATTAACATAAATCAACAAAGGTCGAGCTAATGGCTGATATTCAGCTTTCTCGACAGTTTCAGATGATGGTAGTACTGCTCCTTTGCCGCTATCAATTGCCAGAGGTTTTAACCGACTTTTGTTGTCTTCGTAATAAGCAAGCCCGAAATAACCCAAAGCATTTGGATCTGTACCGACTCCGCGCACTAGGGCGAGATCATCTTCACTGGAGATGTAATCAGTGCGGCTGGCTCTGGTTTTACCAACAATAGCTTCTGTGAAATAATCAAAGGTACCAGACTGACCGCCAGCACCATAAAGATTAATTGGTTGATCAGGCCAAGACGATCGCACTTGGTTCCAGCGAGTGATTTTTCCTTGGGCATTTGGCTCCCAAAGCTTTTTCAATTCGGCTACAGTAATATCTTTTGCCCAGGTATTTTCGGAATTCACCGCAACAGTCAACGCATCAAAGGCAACGGGAAGCTCGATAAACTTGACACCATTTTTGTTGCAAGCTTCTATCTCTGCTTTCAGAATGGGGCGCGAGGCGTTGCTGATGTCTATCTCTTTGTTACAGAATTTCTTAAACCCGGCACTAGTACCGGAAAAGTTTAGTACAACTTGCCCTTTGTACTGTTGCTTATTTTGTTGAAACTGGTTAGCGATCTCTTCAGTGATTGGATAAACTGTGCTAGAACCATCAATCTTGATCGCCCTCACCTTTGCTGAATCACTGACTTCTGCAACCTTTGGTAACGACTGAGTTTGAGTAGATGAATTAGGCGTGGCTGTGCAACTTGTCGCAAAAGCCAACACTCCACAGACGAGAGCCAATTTCTTTGCTATTGCGTTCATTGACCTTACCATTATGGGTAATTTTGAAAGTATGTTTATATCATTTCAAAAAAACTTGATGTGTCAATATAAAGCATAGCACTATACATAAAAATTAATCAAAAAAAATTGATGCATTCAGCACTGTTGTCCAAAATAACCATCCCATAGGCAATCTAGTGACAGCTAATTCGTTGGCAGTTCACATTCAATTAATCCTCTAAAATCTGGATTTCATCAAGTTGATTAATTACCACATCTGCACCTCGGACATTATCTGACTTACCTACCCAAGTGATACCAATACAACCTGCGGCTTTAGCATTACGCGCCATTTGCATATCACCAACTGAATCACCCACCATCAATGTAGCGCCTGGTTCGACTCCCAAAGCTTGGCAAGCTTGCAAAAATAGTATTGGATCTGGTTTACTCGGCCCCTCATCTACTCCCATTTCCAACTCGATATAATCACTTAATTGGTGATTAGCGACAAAATTACGTACTTCTTCAGTTGTAGCAGCTGAAAGGATACCAAGTTTTAGTCCACCTTGTTGCAGGTATTTCAAAATTTCTAAGCTACCGACAAACAATGGTGAAGGAGTTTGTCCAATGTATTTCTCCGCTTCATCTAAAGCTTGACGGGCTATTTTTAAGCACTCAAACCATCCTCTTCCAGTTTCAGCAATATATGCCGCAGCCGCAACTTCTGTTTCGCGGCGACTCGCTACTGATATTAAACCTGCGGGATCTAGAAAATTACCATTGATGCCAAATGCCATTAATAGGGGTTCCCCGGTTCCAGGGATTTGAGCATCTATTAATCTTGCTGCTTTTTGTGCTAGCGATCGCAAATACGTTTCTGAATCTTCTAGAGTACCGTTTTTGTCAAACAAAATTGCCTGGATATTATCAAAAGTGATATTTCTACATTTAATGCTTGCCACAATGTTCCACCTCAGTTATTTAGTTAGGAGTTAAGAGTTATGAGTTTTTATTAACTCCTAGCAATTTTCCACATAAAAAAAGAGGGAAAAACCCTCTTTATACAATAATTTAATACTCTTACTTAAAAAGAAGTAAAACTATAAATGTATTATTCTTCAATAGCTGCTGGAATTTCTTCTTCAGTTTCCGTTGCTGCTGGAATCTCTTCTTCAATTTCCGCAACTACTGGAATCTCTTCTTCAAGTTCTGCTGCTGGTGGAATCTCTTCTTCAAGTTCTGCTGCTGGTGGAATCTCTTCTTCAAGTTCCGCTGCTGGTGGAATCTCTTCTTCAAGTTCCGCTGCTGGTGGAATCTCTTCTTCAAGTTCCGTCGCTGGTGGAATCTCTTCCTCTGCTACAACTTCAGCAGGAGCAGCCGGAGCAGCTGTAGCACCTTGTTGCTTGGCTAACAGCTGTTCACGATACTTAGCAGCCATTTCTTCCGCCTTATCGTAGACCAAATCCCGGTTTTTAATCATGTCACCGGGTTCGGGTTCTAGCTGCTTGGTAGATAGGGAAATCCGACCTCTTTCTGCATCCAAGTCAATGATCATAACTTTCACTTCATCATTGACATTGAACACGCTATGGGGTGTATCAATATGTTCGTGAGAAATCTCAGAAATGTGTAGTAGACCACTAACACCACCAATGTCGATGAAAGCACCATAGGGCTTGATACCACGAACAGTACCAATCACTACTTCGCCGACTTCTAGGCGGTTCATCTTGCGCTCAACCAGTGCCCGACGATGAGATAGAACTAAGCGGTTACGTTCTTCATCTACCTCTAAGAATTTCAATGGGAGTTCTTCGCCTACCAATTCTTCTTTAGGTTTGCGGGTACTGATGTGAGAACCTGGGATAAAGCCACGTAATCCTTCAATTCTTACCAATGCACCACCGCGATTGGTTGCAAATACGCCAGAACGGACAGTAGCATCTTCTGCTTGCAGCTGTCGCACGCGCTCCCAAGCCCGCATATATTCAATACGGCGAATGGAAAGGGTTAATTGACCATCTTCATTTTCATCGGTAAGGATGAAAAATTCCCGCGTTTCGTTTGACTGTAATACTTCTTCCGGGCTATCCACCCGGTTAATAGACATTTCTTGTATAGGTATATATGCTGCGGTTTTAGCACCAATGTCAATCAGAGCGCCGCGCGGCTCTATACTGAAAACTGTTCCTGGGACAACATCACCAGGGCTAAAATGATAATCGTATTTGTCAAGTAGAGCAGCGAAATCTTCGTGAGTGAATCCAATTTCTGTAGCGGTTAAATTCTGATTGACCATGCTGATTTGTTCCTGGTTCTAGTCTCCGTAAAGGTTGTGCGACAAGCGTAATATGTTGTGTAAGCAGTTTTATGGCAGCCTACACAAAACATCCTTTTTCATCCTAGCGCAGAAAAGCTAGCATTAACACATATCTACTCCCAAGATTGGAAATTATATCACAATCTTAAAATGATTGCTGATTTACTTAGTATTTAAAACTAAACAAAGGACAAATACAATAATATCCGTTGCTACTAAGTATGTAACAACGGATATTAATGTTAAATCAGCTTAAAAGTCTGGGAATAGGATCTACTTATCTTTTGGTTTCTCAAAGCGAGGGGGTTCGCGAAATGCGATCGCAAAAAAGAGAGTACCTATACACAGAGTAAAAATCAAGATGTACGCAACGCTTTCCATATTATGATTCCCTGCCTATTGAGCCAGTAATTTAAATTGTGAATGCTGGGTGCTGAGTGCTGAATCAGAGCATTAACTCAGAACTCAGCACTCATAACTCAGCACTGAAAATTAGAGGGCTTCCTTCCGGCGGGTTGACTTGTCACCCACTTTCTGGAACAGACCCCACTCAACTTGCTCTTCTAGATCCGCATCAACACCAGCAAATACGTCTCGGTAGATTGTCCGAGCGCCATGCCAGAGATGACCAAAGAAGAACAACAGAGCAAATACGGCGTGTCCAAAGGTAAACCAACCTCTAGGACTGGTGCGGAATACACCATCAGAGTTCAAGGTTTCTCGGTCAAATTCAAAGATTTCACCGCCTTGAGCTTTACGGGCATACTTCTTCACATCAGCTGGTTCTGTAAAGGTTTTACCATTCAGATTGCCACCAAAGAAACTAACGGTGACACCAGATTGCTCGAAGCTATACTTAGATTCTGCCCGACGGAAGGGAATGTCAGCGCGGACAATTCCATCTGCATCAGTCAAAATCACTGGGAAGGTTTCAAAGAAGTTGGGGAGACGACGCACGGTCAATTCCCGTCCTTCAGAATCTTTGAATACGGCGTGACCTTGCCAAGATTGGGCAATGCCATCACCCTTCACCATTGGCCCTGTACGGAATAGACCGCCTTTAGCGGGGCTATTACCGACGTAATCATAGAAAGCCAGTTTTTCTGGAATCTGTGACCAAGCTTGATCGAGGGTTTCACCTTGAGCAACACCTGTTTGGACGCGGCGCTGAATTTCTTGACGGAAGTAGCCTTGATCCCATTGATAGCGGGTGGGGCCAAACAATTCGATGGGTGTGGCGGCGTTACCGTACCACATAGTACCAGCAACCACGAAAGCAGCGAAGAAGACTGCTGCAATACTGCTAGAAAGTACTGTTTCGATGTTCCCCATCCGTAGGGCTTTGTAGAGCCGTTCGGGGGGTCTAACTGTGAGGTGGAATAAGCCTGCAATAATACCAACAACACCAGCGGCAATGTGGTGAGCCGCAATGCCACCAGGGTTATAGGGGTTAAAACCATCTGGCCCCCATTCTGGTGCTACTGCTTGCGCGGCGCCAGTTATACCATAAGCGTCAGAAACCCATATCCCCGGCCCAAATAGTCCGGTGACGTGAAAAGCACCAAAGCCAAAACAAAGTAAACCAGATAAGAACAGGTGAATGCCAAACATTTTTGGCAAATCTAGAGCAGGTTCACCAGTGCGGGGATCTCTAAAGAGTTCCAAATCCCAGTAAACCCAGTGCCATACGGCAGCTAGGAATAAAAGACCGGAAAGAACAATGTGAGCCGCAGCAACGCCTTCAAATGACCAGAAGCCAGGATCAGTAGATGGGCCACCAGTAACGTTCCAACCACCCCAAGATTGGGTGACGCCCAAACGTGACATGAAGGGCAGAACGAACATCCCTTGACGCCACATCGGATTGAGAACTGGATCACTAGGATCAAAAACAGCTAGTTCGTAGAGTGCCATCGAACCAGCCCAGCCTGCTACTAAGGCTGTGTGCATTAGGTGTACAGAAATCAGCCGCCCTGGATCATTCAGAACGACTGTATGTACTCGGTACCAGGGTAGTCCCATCGACTACGCTCCTCCTCGATGAGTTAGTTTACAAAGCAATTTTCTTACTGAGGTTATGAGAGACGAAAAACGCCACTCATAAAACTCTCTCTTGTTTTTTGTTATTGCCAGAGCCAGAGTATTACCACAGCTTAGTCTTAATAAGTCATACACCGTGGGTGCTTTGGCAATGCTTACTCGCTTCGGGAGGTTTACCTATGTAGGGTAGCCATCGCCAAGCAATAATGAGAATGTTTTAAAAAGTGTAACTATTGATGGAATTGTTTGCAAGCGTGTAAATTGATGCGATCGCGTAGCATCTCCAAGTTTTTTCGCTACCAATACGCGTCAGGGATTAAATTTTCTTATCTTTTCTTTTAAGTGGGGAGTGGGGAGTGGGGAGTGGGGAATGGGGAATGGGGGAACAAGAGGAGGGGACAAGAATAATTATGTTGTTATGTTACTTGGCCTACTCCCTACTCCCTACTCCCTACTCTCCACTATCTACTGAACCACCAACTGAATATTTTGCAGTTGACACTTCGTCTCAGCTGTACCCAGGCGTTCGATTACCTGTTCGGCGCTCATTAGACGCTTGAGTACTACTTGACCTATGGTCTGACTGGCAATTACTGGTGTTGTTGGTTTCACTTCCACGGTTAAAATGGCTTCTTCAACTCGATAAAGCCATAGCAATTCGTCTTGTTCGACTAAACAAATATTCATTCGCTGAATATCTGGTTGGCGTCGCCATGCGGTTATTTGCCAGAGTCCATCAGATGCCCAGACTCTAGCAACTGCCCATCCTTCAGATAGAAAGAAATATTTCACGGTTTTAGTCTCACTATTAGACTTTCAATCTGCTGTTAACGATATCGCGATCGCTTGATTTCGCTGATGTACAAACATGAGATTTTTGCCAATACAGCCGATCTTTGCGATAAACCACTCAACAGGTGTCTGTGCCCAAGCAGCAACAGGCAAAGTCTTAAATGTACACTACTTGGACTCAGGTCAAAGTGTAGCAAAGCTATTTCCTAGTAATTATAGAATTTGCGACAAATTTAGCCGATGTTAGGACTTACGCACTGTACAACTTAATTATGGTGTGCATATACGAAAATGGGTCGTTTCAGCCTTTTATTAATCGTTCTTCGATGGTCATCTGTAGGGGTAAAGCATTGCTCATACGTGTCAACTTAACGCGAAACCGCTC
>JBGTMK010000555.1:0-2489 GCA_041743605.1 Nostoc sp. | reverse complement strand
CGGCTTTCAGAGCGATCGCCAAATGTGCTGTTTCTGTCGTAATGTGGGCGCAAGCTACAAGGCGTAAACCAGCGAAGGGTTTCTCAATAGCAAAGCGATCGCGGATTTGCCGCAAAACTGGCATTTCGCGTCCAGCCCATTCAATACGCTGTCTTCCCAAGGGAGCTAGGCCGAGGTCTTTAACCTCGTGCTTTAATCGGGGAGAAGTTGCGGTCATCAAAATTACCTCTAAAAATTAAAAAAGTTACGTAACATTTACGCACTCTACTAGGTTATTCTACGACTGGCGATTTTTGCTTGTAAAAAAAGCAAACTACTAATCAATAGCCCTCAAAACTAGCTTGACGTTTGATCAGCATAATGTCAACTTCATCCCCAGCTTCTTCTTTTTTGTTTTATCTTTGGTAAGAGCCTTACTCTTCTAAGCTTTGATAAGTAATTCTAAGTACATTGTCATCGCTCTAAAGAGAGAATAGCCCTCAAAAAAACATCAAAGTTTTATCATCCAAAGGGAAAACCTCAACTTTAGATAGGTACATTTACCCAAATAAATTGCGGAGGATGGTTATAGAAGTAGTCAATAGTCAATTTTTTTCAAGGAGGTGTTTGAGTGCGTTTTCAATTTTTGGCGTTGGCTTTGCCCGCCGTAGGCATCGCTAGTTCAATGGCCATAGCAGTTGTATCTGTGCCAAAAGCCACAGCCCAGATTCCTATTGTAATTCCTCAGTTGCAAGCTCCTAGCAGCGTGAGTAATGACCCAGATAACAGAATTGTTTCGGGCTGGATTTATTTAGATGGTCGGCGCTTGTTTCAGGTAGCAGCATCAAGAACCAACTTTCCCGAACGTATAGAAAACATCCAGCAGAGTTTGCAAAGAATTAGCCAAAGTTACTTTCGGTTAGATGAAAACGACGAAGCTAAGGTAGAGGTTCGGGAAGTAAATGAATTACCAGTAATTTATGTCAACGGACAATACCTGATGACCATCACTTCCGATGATGCCAGATTGCGACAGGTGGACATGGCGACATCGGCAAATCAAATCAGAGAAGCGTTGCAACAAGACTTGCAACAAGCAAAGCAAGAAAGACAAACTCAATTTTTAATCGACCAAGGCAAAATTGCTGCGGGTATTGGACTGGCAATGATTGTCATGAGTTTGGGGGTATATAGCTGGCAGCGGCGTTCCAAAAATGATTTACTAAACCCCATTGCCTATCATCAAAACAACATAGGGCTTTTAAACTCCCCAATTACACCAGCAGCAGCCCAACCAATTGCAACACAACTGAATCAACAGCAACACCGACATCTCCAAGAAGTTAAAAGACGATTGTTTCAGCTAAGTCAAGCCGGAATTTGGGGAGGTGGAAGCTTCTTTATTTTGGGTCTATTTCCCTATACACGAGCGTTTCAAGTAGGAATTCTCAATGCCGCCCAATTTCCTTTGCGATTAGGTGTTGTGTTACTGGGAACCTATGTAGTAATCCGTTTGACCTACGCCCTGATTGACCGCTTCACCACCACTTTAATTAGCAGTGGTGCTTTACTGACTCCAGAAAGTTCTGAACGGCTGCAACTGCGAGTTTCCACATTTTCTGGTGTGACTAAAAGCATCGCTACTGGGATCTGCATAGGAGTGGGCTTCTTGCTAGCGCTGGTGGCATTGGGGATAGATATCGTCCCCTTGCTAGCGGGTGCGAGTTTAGTTGGTGTTGCGGTGTCTTTAGCCTCGCAAAACTTAATTAAAGATGCGATTAATGGTTTCTTGATCATTCTAGAAGACCAGTATGCTTTAGGCGACGTGATTAATGTGGGAGACGTGGGAGGCTTAGTAGAAAATTTGAATCTGCGGATGACCCAACTACGGGATGCAGAAGGACGCTTAATTACGATTCCCAATAGTGAAATTAAAGTTGTTGCTAATCTTTCTAGTCGTTGGTCACGAGCCGATTTAACAATTCCCATCGCCTACCAAGCCGATACAGAAGAGGCTTTGAAGTTGATTAAAACTGTTGCCGACAAGATGAATCAAGAACTGCAATGGCAACGTCAAATTTTGGAACCGCCGCAAGTTTTGGGAATAGATCAATTTGGCGATCGCGGTTTGATTATTCGCGTCTGGATAAAAACACAGCCCCTTAAACAGTGGGATGTCGCACGAGAGTTTCGCCGTCGCCTAAAAGTTGCCCTAGACGAAGCTAGAATTTCTATTTCTGTGCCTCAACAAGCAATTTGGGTCAATGATGATCAATTGTTAAATTTTCAGGGTAATGGCAAAGATAATTAGAAATTTGGATACATTACCGCTATTAGCGCATCTGAGCGTAGCCCATTCTGACTGGAGCTTTCACTCTGCTTTGCCTTTGCTCCTGAATCTGCTGTAAGTAGAGCGGCTTGACATCCTCCCCACCGGGAGCAATGCGATTTTGTGACGAGGGGGAGCAGGGGAGGCAGGGGAGGCAGGGGAGGCAGGGGAGGCAGGGGAG
>JBGTMK010000554.1:0-11889 GCA_041743605.1 Nostoc sp. | reverse complement strand
GGTGCTTTGGATGCCCGTGGTTCTAAGCTGATGCCCGATAAAAAGGACTTCGGCTATGCCTTCCCTTGCGACGGCCCCGGTCGTGGCGGTACTTGCGATATCTCAGCATGGGATTCCTTCTACCTAGCTACATTCTGGATGCTCAACACGCTTGGTTGGGTTACGTTCTACTGGCATTGGAAACATCTAGGTATTTGGCAAGGCAACGTCGCTCAGTTCAATGAGAACTCTACATATCTCATGGGCTGGTTCCGCGATTACCTCTGGGCTAACTCTGCTCAGTTGATTAACGGTTACAACCCTTACGGCGTGAATAACCTGTCTGTCTGGGCTTGGATGTTCTTGTTTGGACACCTAGTTTGGGCTACTGGCTTCATGTTCTTAATCTCCTGGAGAGGTTACTGGCAAGAGTTGATTGAAACCCTTGTTTGGGCACACGAACGCACTCCTCTAGCTAACCTAGTTCGCTGGAAAGACAAGCCCGTTGCTCTGTCCATTGTTCAAGCTCGTGTCGTTGGTCTAGCTCACTTCACTGTTGGCTACATCGTGACTTACGCCGCATTCTTGATTGCTTCTACTGCTGGTAAGTTCGGTTAATTCGGCTGCTAGTTTTGTAGGTAAGTAATAAAAATCCCCTGCCGAAAGGTGGGGGATTTTTACATAAAATTGGCTATTGTTGACTGGTGTCTACTCTCTGGAGTAGGAATTAATGTATTTGGTAAAATTATTATTGATTTACTAGAATAAAGTTATGTTAAAAAGGGGTATGAGTTTTAAGCAAACCATTTACCAGTCCTGCACAGTTTTCTAGTTATTTTCTGTATTAGGTTGTTGTAGTGCGATAGGGGCAATATGGAAGAACAGCAAATCCCAGACAGATATAAGCCTGGGTTCAAGCAACTCTTAAGCATCGACAGCAAAACTGTAGAAAAATTAATTAATGCTTTGAGGCAAGCCTCGCCATCGCTACTTATTGAGGATTTAGCATCAGCAGTGGCTTCGCAGGTTCAGGTTTTGACTGTAGAAGAAGTAGTAGATGTCATAGAAGCCTTAATTTCCTTATACAACTTCCGAGATTACACTGGTACATCTATAGATGACTTAGTAAAGAGCATCAGTCAGGCTGTTCAGGATGATGAAGAACTTCCAGATATTTCTGACAAACAAAAACAAGAACTTGAGCAGCGATTGACTACTTTTTTAGAGTTTGACGGGGTACTTAGTGTTACCTCTAAAGCAATCGAAGTTATAAGGGATCATGAACGTGTATTTACACGTTCTCGTGTTCTTACTGATATGCGTCCCATCTTTGAATCAGACTTAGAAAAAGGGCCAGCCGGTATAGCAATAGTTCATATGCTCAAAATTGAGTATGCAGATTCAGACAGCAAACACGAGTTTTTTGTAGCCTTAGATTCAATAGATTTAGAGCAATTACGTGAACAATTAGATAGAGCAGATAGAAAAGCAAAAGCTATCGAGTTAATGCTAAATCAAGCAAATATTACATTCTTAAATTACCGGGACGTAGAGTAAAGGTTAGAAAAATGGTAGTCGCAGAAAAGGCTAATTCTTGGCTTACTAGTAATCAGAAGAGTTTAAAGCACTCTCAGCCTGATTATAAAGTGAGTAAACTCAAATTAAAAAGTGAAGACTGGAATTATTCAGAGGATAGACGAAGAATACGTGATGAAAATAATCTTGACAATTTACTCTTCTTCAAAAGTCCTAAAGTCCGTAAATATGGACACAAAGATTGCTATCGATACCGTACTACTTCTAGAAATGTAGACTTAGAAGCCACCTTTACGTCCCTTGTTAACCAATGGCGTGAAGAAAATTGTAGTGTGTCATCTACTAATCAAATGTCGATGCACCCTGCATACCAGCAAATTATTGGTATGGGAAAAGCTGTAATCCCACTTTTACTTAGGGAGCTTGAAAATAAATCTGGACACTGGTTCTGGGCATTAAAATCCATCAGCAGAGAAGATCCTGTTCCTCTAGAATCTAGGGGAAAGGTAAAGGAGATGACTAAAGCTTGGCTAGAGTGGGGTAAGCAAAGAGGCTATAGGTGGTAGGTAATAACGCTTGGGTTAAGTTTGTCACAGAAAAAATCGAGCGTGATTATCCTAACCTCACTGTCTATGGATACAAACTTACCAGTCCAGATACAATTGATTACAACTGTATTGCTTGGGCAGCAGAAGATGATGAAACATGGTGGTGGCCAGATATTCAACATCAATACTACTGGCCACCAGATGTTCCTAGAGAAGAAACCCTTGAAGCTTTTCAAGAAGTATATAAAATGCTTGGCTATGAAGTCTGCCAAAGTGATGTTTTAGAAGAGGGATTTCAAAAAATAGCTATATATACTAATTCCAATAAAATACCAACCCACGTTGCTAGACAACTACCTACTGGTAAATGGACAAGTAAGCTTGGATCACTTGAAGATATAGAGCATAATAATTTACAAGGGCTAACTGGAAATCCTGGTTATGGTGAAGTTGCCTGTATTATGAAAAAATTAATTTCAGTGTAGAAAATATTTAGCACAATCTAATTACCAGGCTAATTAAAAGTCTGAAGCTGATATACTCCTCTGCGTTAATTTGCGCTTTACTCTGTGTCCCTTTGCGTTAAAAAAATAACTGTTAAAATGAAATCCTTGAACAATACCAAAACAAGTTAATTTTATAAATTTTGCAAGAAGAACCAATAACGCCACAAAAAGAAATAATTTTTAATCCTTTTTATACCCAGCAGAACGGAGCAGCATATTTAGGTGATAGCCTGAAACTGATTAAATTCATTGATGATAATAGTATTAATTTAATTCTCACCTCACCGCCATTTGCTCTGACACGAAAAAAAGAATACGGTAACGAAACTGCTGAAAAATATATTGAGTGGTTTCTACCTTTTGCTTATGAATTTAAAAGAGTCCTGGCAGATAATGGTTCATTCGTATTAGATTTAGGCGGCGCTTACCTACCAGGTAATCCCGTGCGGAGTATCTACCAATACGAACTTTTAGTCAGATTATGTAAAGAAGTCGGTTTCTTCCTCGCTCAAGAATTTTACCACTATAATCCGGCTCGACTGCCAACTCCTGCTGAGTGGGTGACAATTAGGCGAATTCGCGTCAAAGATTCAGTAAATATAGTTTGGTGGTTATCTAAAACACCGCATCCTAAAGCAGATAATAGAAAAGTTTTAAAGCCCTATAGCCAAAGTATGAAACAATTACTCAAAAATGGTTATAAGGCAAAAATACGTCCTAGCGGACATGATATTTCTGATAAATTCCAAAAGGATAACCAGGGCGCAATTCCGCCAAATTTGCTAGAAATTCCTAATACTGAATCTAATAGCGTTTATTTACGACGCTGCAAAACAGCAGAAATTAGACCCCATCCAGCACGTTTTCCTCAAGGGTTCGCCGAGTTCTTCATCAAATTCTTAACTGATGAAGGTGATATGGTATTAGATCCATTTGCAGGTTCTAATACAACCGGCTTTGTTGCTGAGACTCTGCAACGCCGATGGATATCTTTTGAAATTAATGAGAATTATGTAATGGGAAGTCGTTATCGATTTAGCGAATAACCAAATTAAGTGAAGAGTCAGGAGTGAGGACTTAAAGAAGAGTCAGGAGTAAGGAGTTAAAATTTATAACTCACAACTCATAACTCATAACTACTCAATTAAATTTCTCCATTCACCTGCATTTGATGAACTTGATCCGCTAGCTCTTGACGACCTTGATCATCTAGTTTATCAATAGCTAACATCCCCATGAGAATCACTTCTTTTAGGGTTAAACGTGTCGAATGTGCCTGTTTTTGCACAATCTCTTTAATAATGGGACTGACACCAATCGCTGTACTAGCTCTAGCCACGGAATAAAAGGAAAACACTAATGATTAAGCCTAAATCTTAGCACTTCCAATGAAGTTATTCTCTAGAGTTAAAACTTAATTTCAATGTGTTTCAACTCATACTTCAATGAGTAAACATAAATTCAAAATTACGTATAGTGAGTTTCCAAATTCTCAGTATGGTAAACTTGATACTTGCTCATTAAGGACACACCATCGTATGATATCAATATGCTCAATAGTTTAACTCTTGCTTGTTCCTATTTGATAGCTTATGTATTTGAACTGCTAAATTTCGCATAACAAAGTGAAAAATGTAGAAATATGGCTTACAGTCAGACATCGCCTCTTAGGCTAGCAAACTCTGATGCGATCGCCAAAATTTACTGAAATCTGGAAACCTAAAATCTGATAGTTGTTTAATCAAAAGCAAAAACCTCTCTTATAAAAATACTATTTTGCCAAAACCTACAACTACAATATTTGTGGCAACTGACTTATAAAAAGTAGTCGGCTAATAAAACCAGTGCTTTCAGTAGAAGTATTCTCACAAATAACACTTGTATACTACCGAGAAAACCGTACTTTAAAGATATCGTAAATTGTCAAATATAATCTCGTGAATACGCTTTACAGAACTACACAGTATAAATAAGAATAATAACTTGACCGAAGTAAAATTTTCCTGAATACAGGCAACTAATGCTGTGATATGGAAAAGCAATGAGTAGAGGAGAGAGAAAACGATGAGGGACCCTTATCTGTTGGCAGCAGGCTTGTTAACAGGATTAGCAATACCAGCATCGGCTCTTCCACATCTGTCAATTGTCCTGCCCGAAAGTTCTAAATTCCTGTGGGATTTAAAACAGGGTTCGCAGGCAATAGTCAGTACAAAAATTATCCCCAACGTTGATCTCTCCTTACCAGAACTCAGCGGCCAAGCGTTCCAACCCCTAAAAAGTTCGCAGCCAACAGTAGGTGAGAAAAACGTCCCTAGCGTACCAGAATTCAGCAGTCAGGGATTACCAGGCGCAACAGAGTCATTAATCAACCCCAGCGCCCAAGCAACTAGCCTCTTATTGACATCTGGCAATCAACTTTACTATCAAAGATTGGCGGCTCTGAAAACAGGTCAGATTTATACACGCGTAAATAGTGATAATTTGCAATCATTGTGGGAGTCGATCAAGAAACGTCAACTAACTTATGACGACTGGAAAAGTTTATTAGCTTTAGAAGCAAGAGCGATCGCTCAAGGTCAAGGTGCCAATCATCTAAGTATCTTAGTTGGTGATTCTTTAAGCATGTGGTTTCCCAGAGAAAAACTACCTGCTGGTAAATTGTGGCTAAATCAAGGCATATCTGGAGATACTTCCAGTGGCGTTTTAAAAAGATTGGGGGCATTTTCGGCAACACGGCCAAATGTAATTTACATTATGGCTGGGATTAACGACTTACGAAAAGGCGATAGCGATGAAACGATTTTGCGTAATTATCGCCGGATTGTGCGGCGTTTACGACAGACTCACCCCCAAACTCAAATCATTGTCCAATCAATTTTGCCGACTCGCCTACCAAAACTTTCCAATAGCCGCATTCGTAACATCAACACACAACTAACTCTGATTGCCAAACAAGAAGGCGCTAATTATCTAAATATTTATAGCTGGTTTACGGATATGGAAGGCAATTTGCGCCCAGAGTTGACTACAGATGGATTGCACCTGTCTCAAGAAGGATATGATGTGTGGCGAACAGCACTACAGCAGATAGAATACAAGCTCACTCAGCGTGAGAATTGAGCGATCGCTTGGCCGACATTTGGAGCGATGTCTACGACGGGCTGCGCCTACGCAATTTTTACATTTATGGAAGTTACTGATAGCGATACCATCAACATCCGTTCTGTAATTGAACACCAATTGGTAGCCTTTAAAAAGGATGATGCCCAAGGCGCTTTTGCCTTCGCTAGTCCGGCGAATTCAGGCGCAGTTCGGAAACCCAGAAAATTTTATACAGATGGTAAAGACAAGCTACCCGGCAGTATACCGTCCTCGTTCTGTTTTTTTTGAAAAGGTAACAACCATCCAGGGAAACATAACTCAACCAGTGCTGCTACTTTCTCCTGATGGAATTCCCTTGAGGGCTTTATATTTTATGGAAAAACAGCCCGATAATATCTGGAGGATTAACGGTTGCTTTCTAGTTTCTCTAGAAGGTAAATAAATTAAAAATTTTATGCTTTAACGCCCAAAGCTTCCCGATTCAAAACCTGATTCAACTTACCGCTACGATAACCTTCCAAATCTAAGGTTACATAGATAAATCCAAAATCTTGAAATGCAGAAACTAATGTTTGTAAATCATTAGTCAACACAAACTCTTTAATTTGTTCTGGTGGTAATTCAATGCGTGCTGTATCCCCTTCCGATCGCACACGCAAATTCTGCCAACCTAGGTTTCGCAGATAAATTTCACCTCTGCCGACTCGTTGCAACTTAGCTACAGTAATCTCTTCACCGTAAGGAAACCGGGAACTGAGGCAAGGTTGAGCAGGTTTATCCCACCAAGATAAACCAAGTTGTTGCGAAAGTTGGCGAACTTCAACTTTGCTGACACCCACTTCTGCTAAAGGCGATCGCGCCCCTCTTTCCTTAGCCGCCTGAATTCCTGGGCGATAATCATGCAAATCATCGGCATTTACCCCATCCACGACATAGGGATAACCCAACTCTAAAGCTAAAGGTTTGAGAGTGTCGTGCAACTCACTTTTGCAAAAATAACAGCGATTAACCGGGTTAGAGGTGTAATTGGGATTTTCCATCTCGTGAGTCTGGACGATTTTATGAGGAATCCCAATAGTTGCAGCTTGAATTTTCGCGTCTTCTAACTCTTCTGGTAATAGCGAAGGAGAAACAGCCGTGACAGCCAAAGCGCGATCGCCCAAGACATCATAAGCAATTTTGGCAACCAAAGTGCTATCAACGCCCCCAGAGTAGGCAATCAACGCCTTCTCCATTTCTCTAAATAAGGCTCTTAATTGCTCAAATTTTTCTGTCAGCATCATTTCCCAATCCTGCCAAAACCCTATAGCACCCAACAAATTCTATTGTAGTCATTAATTATGGGGCATTGAGCATGGGGCATTGGGGCAGGGAGAAGGGTCAGAGGAGAGGAATTTTCCCCTTGCTCCCTGCTCCTCATTCCTCATCAACCGAGTTTGATGCTTTACTGTACTTGGCCACCAGACTGGCTAAAAGTGGTAAATCAATTGGTTTAGAAATATAGTCATCTACTCCAGCAGCTAGACAAGTTTCGCGATCGCCTTTCATTGCCATTGCTGTTTGAACAATTACCGGAATCTTCCAATACTGCTGATGTTCTCGCAGTTGTTGCACCAAATTAAGACCATTTCCATCTGCCAAACAAACATCCATCAAAATTACTGCTGGATCTAACTGTGTTAGAGCTTTCCACATCTCGGCAGCATTCTTAACCCAAGTCACTTGATATCCCAATTTACGTAGATAAATTTGTATCAAATCAGCGTTGGGTAAGTCATTTTCTACCAACAAAATTTCTACAGAAGAACTAGGGGTGAAAAGCAGAGGAAATGAGGAAAATTTTGCTTCCCCTACTCCCCCTGCTCCTTCACCTTCCCCTGCTTCCTCATCTCCCCCCACTCCCACCTCTTGCTTAAGGGGAAGTACGAGGGTAAAACGGGAGCCGCAATCTACTTCAGATTCAACTTTCACCGAACCACCGTGAATTTGGGCAAGTTTCTGAGTCACTGCTAAACCCAAACCAGTACCTTCAACACCATCAGCTATGGCCTTGGCAATTTGGAAATAGGGTTGAAACAGTTGAATTTGGTCTTCTTGAGAAATGCCACTGCCAGTATCCCAAACTGTAAAATGCACAGATACACCTTTGGAAGCAACCTGTAAACCAACACTTCCTTTACTAGTAAACTTTAGGGCGTTGAAGAGTAAATTCAACAGCATTTGCTTGAGTCGTAAGGGGTCAGCTACTAGGCTTGTGATATCAGGCTCAAGTTCTAAGCACAGTTTCAAACCCTTATTAGCGGCTTTCTCTTTCACCAGTGCCAAAACATTGCTACACAGCACTGGCACATCTACTTTTTCCCACTGCACTTCCAGCTGATTTGCTTCAATTTTAGAGAGATCCAAAATATCATTAATCAGAGCTAGCAGGTGCTTGCCGCTAGACTGAATGATATTTAAATACTCTTGCTGGCGTTCTCTAGTTGGTTCGTAACCTGGGGCTAAAAGCAGGTGGGTAAACCCAATAATGGAACTAAGTGGTGTGCGAATTTCGTGACTGGTATTTGCCAAAAACTGATTTTTGAGTTGATTGGTGCGCTCCAATTCTTGATTAGAATTACTTAACTGTTGATACCGTTGCTCCCAAGAGAGGATGTGTCTAAGTTGTAACAAGGCTGTAGTACAGTATTTGGCAGACCTTGCCATCAATTGTGATCTGAGTTGAGCTTGTGATTTTATGAGCGACTCACGATCAGAGCTTAGGGGCGTTGCGGCGATAATTAGCCAACCCATAACGCTGCCAGAATCATCAGCCAACCGCCAAGCACTAGGTGGTTGTTGATTCTCAAGCTGTTGCAAATCTTCGAGTTTTATGACCTCTTGCAATCTCAACAGCAGCTTTTTTTCTGCTGTCAGCACTTCTAGAAATAAAGGTTGTGAGTTTGGGGATGGAGAACGAGAAACATAGCAAACTGTGGCAACAGTTTCTTTTGGTTGAAACAGAGCGATGCCTACGACACAATCTGCAAGCACCAGATTACTGCTGTTCACAGCAGTGTTAATTTCGTTAACCACAGTTTGGAGAATTTCCGCTTGTGCGGCTCCTGCCTGTGGGACAGTGTTACAAGCAGAAAGCAGACAATCATTAAGGCGACTTTGCAACTTGTTCAAACTGCTCTCCAGCCACAGCTGTGCGCGAAGTTGCTCAATTGTTCTCAAAAGTTTTGGCGTTACATCTATCTGTGAGTTCTGGTCTGATAAGCTTGAATACTGCTGCATGGTCAACTAGACCGCTGAACAAGTTTAGCTTCGCATAAAAATCCCAATAGGATTTTATGTATATTAGCCGACAATTCTTTTTTATTTATAAACCATAACTTATGTTGTTATAAACCATAACTTATGATGTCGATTTTCGCCCCTAGACCAAAAAAACTATTATAGACCTCTTGCATAAATCAAAAATAAAGAACCCCACCCCGCCTTTGCTGACGCAAACGCTCCGCTCCCCGATGCCTTGGGGAGGGGTTGGGGGTGGGGTGTTAGGGACTTTTGCAAGAGGTCTTGTGTGAACCACTGACCTAAAATTTTTGAAAGCAACTTAAGACTTATGGATACACAATTCGCCCAACTAATCGTTAATGGGATTGCGGTGGGGAGCATTATTGCTCTAGCCGCAGTCGGACTGACTCTTACATACGGAATTTTACGGCTATCTAACTTTGCTCATGGTGACTTTCTCACTTTAGGAGCCTATCTGACTTGGCTGATAAACACTATTGGGGTCAATATTTGGCTGTCGATGATTTTGGCGGCGGCGGGAACAGTAGCAGCTATGCTGTTATCGGAAAAGTTGTTGTGGTCAAAGATGCGCTCTATCCGCGCTACTTCCACTACGTTGATTATTATTTCTATCGGACTTGCCTTATTTCTTCGCAATGGGATTATTTTTATCTGGGGTGGCAAGAACCAAAATTATAATTTACCTGTTACTCCGGCTTTAGATATTTGGGGTTTAAAAGTGCCGCAAAATCAATTATTGGTATTGGGGTTGGCGGTGCTAGCGATTTTGGCACTGCATTACCTGCTGCAAAATACCAAAATTGGCAAGGCAATGCGAGCAGTTGCCGACGATCTGGACTTAGCTAGGGTTTCAGGTATCAATGTTGACCGAGTAATTTTCTGGACTTGGCTAATTGCGGGCACTCTTACGTCATTGGGCGGCAGTATGTATGGGTTAATTACAGCTGTGCGCCCCAATATGGGATGGTTCTTAATTTTACCATTATTTGCCTCAGTAATACTTGGTGGCATTGGTAATCCCTACGGTGCGATCGCAGCAGCTTTTATCATTGGCATCGTCCAGGAAATTAGCACCCCTTGGCTGGGTTCACAGTACAAACAAGGTGTAGCACTGTTGATCATGATTTTGGTGCTGCTCATTCGTCCCAAAGGTTTATTCAAAGGGACGATTTGAGCAGCACCATTCCACTTCTAATTATTCAATAATGTGGAAATACCAGGCTGCTACCAGGAAATTGATAGCCAACAAGAACAATGCCCAGCCTGTGCGATAAGGGTAGGGAGGTTTAGCTCCACTGTCGGCAACTGCGGAATTCTTCGTTGTTTTAGCGGTCATAATGCGATTCTCCTTATGTCAGGACTTTTTAAGAAATACCAAACTGGCGTACCAAATACCCAAATTCTTTAAGAATATTTGTGTGAAGTTGGGAATTGGGGATTGGGGATTGGGGACTGGCGACTGGGTATTGGGTATGGAGCATTGGTTATTTCTTCCCCTGCTCCCCCTACTTCCTCATCCCCCCGCTCCCTCTTCTCCAGCATGATAGGAACTGCGAACCAGAGGCCCGGAACGAACATGATTGAATCCCATTTCCCATGCTAATATGCCAAGTTGCTCGAATTCCTCTGGAGTCCAATATTTTTGAACTGGCAGATGTTCAAGAGTTGGACGCATATACTGCCCGATAGTCAAGCGATCGCACTCCACAGATCTTAAATCGGCCATTGCTTCAACGACTTCATCAAGTGTTTCCCCGTGTCCTAGCATCAAACCTGATTTAGTGGGAATTGTCGGATCGATTTCTTTGACTATAGCCAGAACTAAGAGCGAGCGATCGTACTTGGCTCCCCGACGCACTGGCCCAGTTAACCGTCGTACCGTCTCAATATTGTGATTAAAACAAGCTGGTTTGGCTTTCACAATCATCGCTATCCGCTGGCGTTGACCTGATTCCCCAACACCAGCACCACCCCAAAAATCTGGGGTCAGCACTTCAATTTGAGTCTCTGGATTCAATTGGCGGATAGTCGCGATCGTCTCTACAAAGTGCCCTGCACCCTGGTCAGGCAAGTCATCACGAGCTACAGAAGTCAGCACCACATAACGCAATCCTAAAAGCTGCACCGCCTGTGCTACCTTTTGGGGTTCCTCTAAATCAAGAGGCATTGGTGCATGACCTTTATCTACTTGACAGAAAGCACAAGAGCGTGTGCAGGTAGGCCCCATTAGTAAGAAAGTTGCAGTTTTTTGGGCATAGCACTCTCCCCGATTGGGACAGCGCCCTTCTTCGCAAATCGTGTGAATCTGGCGCTGCTTAATAATGCGTTGTACGGTAGAGATTTCACTGGCTTTGCCAATAGGGCGACGTAACCAGCTAGGCATTGCCGTAATTTCAGACTTGAGTTCGGCTTGTTGTGACGAAATCATAGACATTCAAGCAAGATCCAAAGGAACTGTGGGGCAAGTTTAAGCTTTAAATATCACGATGACATAAATTGCCTATAACAAAAATAGAAGTTTTGCAAAACACCTCTAGCAATGTCATTTATACCGAAATATACTATCCCCCAATTGCTAGAAATTTTGTATATAGTGGGAGGATTCTCAAGGACAATCGGCAAGGCCGCTATTTACACTTATAGTTTCTGTTAGAGCAAACAGTCGTGGCAAGCAACAAGATTTTAGTTATCGATGACACTACAGTTGTCAGGGTAAAAGTACGCGAAATGTTGCCTCCGGGCAATTTTGAGGTACTTGAAGCAAAAGACGGTTTGGAAGGACTAAATTTCATCCTTCAGGAAAAACTCAGCCTGATTATGCTGGATTTCCTGTTGCCTAAAATGAGTGGCTGGGAGGTTTTCCAGAAAGTTCAAGCCGATCCGGAGTTAAGGAAAATTCCTTTGGTGATCATGTC
>JBGTMK010000553.1:0-12329 GCA_041743605.1 Nostoc sp. | reverse complement strand
CAATTGGGCTAGGCGGTGGCGCAATTGTCGGAACTGATGGGGCTTTTCTAATTGTCTTGTGGCTTTTTGCAAGCGCAACTGAAATAGTTGTCTTTTGATCGCGACAATTTCATCAGAGAGCTTCTCGTCACTTAATTCTCTAGCTTCTGAAATTTTGGGAAGAGGCATAAGTTACTCCTGCTCCTGTGGTTGAGAGCGCACAATAAACTTAGTTTTGATGGGCAGTTTAAATGAAGCCAAACGCATCGCTTCACGGGCGATTTCTTCAGAAACTCCACCGATTTCAAACAAAATTCGTCCTGGCTTGACTACAGCTACCCAAAACTCTGGATTACCTTTACCTGATCCCATCCGGGTTTCAGCCGGACGCATGGTTACAGGTTTATCAGGGAAAATCCGAATCCAGATTTGTCCACCCCGACGAATATAACGAGTCATTGCCCGACGGGAAGCCTCGATTTGACGTGAGGTAATCCAAGCAGGTTCTTGAGCTTGGAGTGCAAAATCACCGAAGTTGAGGGTACTACCACGGGTGGCTAGTCCTTCCATCCGTCCCCGCTGTTGTTTGCGGAATTTAGTTCTTCTAGGGCTTAACATGGTTTGTTACTTGTCATTTGTCATTTGTCATTTGCCATTTGTCATCTGCCATTTACTAATGACTAATGACTAATAACTAATGACGATTTATCCTTCATTTGAGCGGTCTTCAAATTGCTGGCGACGACGTTGTTGTTGACGGCGACGGGGTTCACGATCGCGATCGCCACGATCACGGGGATCACGGGTTGCGGGTGGTAACGGTTCTGGTTCCTGTCCAGGAATAATTTCTCCCTTAAATACCCATACTTTGATACCCAAAATGCCGTAAACAGTTTTTGCTGTGCAATAAGAGTAGTCAATGTCAGCCCGTAAGGTATGTAAAGGTACTCTACCTTCACGAGTCCACTCTGTCCGGGCAATTTCCGCACCGTTGAGGCGACCGCTAACTTGGATTTTAATCCCTTGGACACCAGCGCGTTGGGCACGTTGAATCGATTGCCGCACTACCCGCCGAAAGGAAACCCGACGTTCCAATTGTTGAGCAATGTATTCGGCAATTAGGTAGGCATCAGCATCAACCCGTTGAACTTCAACTACGTTAATCCGAATTTGGCGATTGCTACCCAACAGTCCTTGGAGTCCGGTACGTAAGGATTCAATACCTTGTCCACCGCGACCCACTACAACACCAGGTCTAGCTGTGCGTACTTCTAAGTCGATTTGGTCAGCTTTGCGCTCAATCCGTACCTCGGAAATTCCGGCGTTGTTTTGAGCCTGTCTACCCAGCTTTTGTTCTATATATTGACGGAGTTTGTAATCTTCTTGTAGAAGTTCTGGATAGCGATCAGGAACAGCAAACCAACGGGATTGATGTTCATGTGTAATACCCAGGCGAAAACCAACTGGATGAATCTTCTGTCCCACGAATGCTTCCTCTAAAATTTCTTACTTTACGCAATTTATTCGTGTAAACGTGCTTATTTTTCTGGGGCGGCTGCAACGGCCACAGTAATATGACACGTCGGCTTGCGAATTTGGTAAGCTCGACCTTGCGCTCTTGGTTGGAACCGCTTCAACGGCGGCCCTTGATCGGCATAAGCTTGAGTAATCACTAGTTGAGTCCGATCTAGCCCAGCGTTGTGTTCGGCATTGGCAGCAGCGCTTCTGAGAACCTTCAAGATGGGTTCAGTGGCGCGATAGGGCATGAATTCCAGGATGATTAACGCTTCTCGGTAAGATCGTCCGCGAATTTGATCGAGTACCCGACGCACCTTGTAGGCCGAGATGCGGATAAAACGAGCGATCGCTTTTACTTCAGTAGTATTAGTAGCCATAATTTTCTCCAATTTTGTCATTTGTCATTTGTCATTTGTCATTTGTCTTTAGCTAATGACTAATGACCTAATAACTAATAACTACCTACCCGCTTTTTTATCGCTTTTTCCATGACCTCTGTAGGTGCGTGTCGGGGCAAATTCACCCAACTTGTGTCCTACCATTTGTTCATTTACAAAAACTGGAACGTGTTGGCGTCCGTTGTGAACAGCGATAGTATGACCTACCATTAGAGGCAAAATTGTCGAAGCTCGCGACCAAGTTTTAATAACTTCTTTTCTGTTGTTGTCGTTGAGCTTTTCAATTTTCTTTAAGAGATGATCCGCAACGAAGGGACCTTTTTTTAGAGAACGACCCATAGTTCAATTTTGGCTTTAGGAATTAGGAATTAGGAGTGAGGAGTTAGGAGTGAGGAGTTAATAAGTTAGATTCAACTCATAACTCATAACTCATAACTTCTAACTCTTTAAGATTCACGACCACCGCGACCGCGTTTAGAAGATTTACGACGACGACGTACAATCAACTTGCTGCTAAGTTTCTTGCGATTGCGTGTCTTTGCGCCCAATGTGGGTTTACCCCAAGGTGTAACAGGCCCCGATCTACCGATAGGCGCTCTACCTTCACCACCTCCATGTGGGTGATCCACTGGGTTCATGACGCTACCTCTAACCTTAGGACGGCGACCTTTCCAGCGATTTCGTCCGGCTTTACCTGCACTCAGGTTTCTCGCATCGGTGTTGCCTACTTGCCCAATGGTGGCGTAGCACTCGCGCCGAATCAAGCGGACTTCTCCTGAAGGCAACTTGAGAGTTACATAATTACCTTCTTTTGCCACGACTTGAGCGCTAGCACCGGCAGCACGGACAATTTGACCACCTTTACCAGGAGTGAATTCTACGTTGTGAACACTAGTACCCAAAGGAATCTTCGAGAGTGGTAAGGCATTACCATCTTCAAAGGGAGCCTCTGGCCCAGAAATAATTATTGTTCCAACTTTCAACCCGTTGGGATGGAGAATGTACCGTTTTTCGCCGTCTTGGTAATACAAAAGGGCACTTCTGGCATTGCGGTTAGGATCGTATTCAATTGCTGCAACTTTGGCAGGAATATTATGTTTATCCCTTTTAAAATCGATGATCCGGTAAAGTTGTTTGTGTCCGCCACCCCGGCGACGACTAGTAATCCGTCCGTGATTATTCCGACCTTTGGCGCGATGCTTCGAGGTTGTTAGGGATTTTTCTGGCTCGGTTCTGGTAATTTCCGCAAAGTCAGAGATTGTAACTTGGCGAGTGCTGGGGGTATAAGGGCGATAAGAACGAGTACCCATAATCTATTTTGGATTTTGGATTTTGGATTTACTTAATTTTGGACTTTGAATTTTGGATTTTGAATTTAATGAGTGTTTAATTGATTACAACCATTTTTGGTACTTAATTCAGTAAACTCCTCAATCTAAAATCTAAAATCTAAAATCTAAAATTCCTAGACTTCTGGGAATAGAACTTGTCTAATCTTGTCTTCATCCCCAGGTGCGACGGTGACAATGGCTCGCTTATATTGGGGTTTATAACCAATAAATTTACCAACGCGCCGCTTTTTACGCGGTGGTAGGGCGGTGTTTACTTTTACAACCTTGACCTGAAACAAGTCTTCGATCGCAGCCTTGATTTCTGGCTTTGATGCCTTTGGAATTACTTCAAAGGTGTACTTATTTTGCTCCATCAAGATGGTCGCTTTCTCGGTGACGATTGGGCGACGCACTAAGTCGGCAAGGTCGCGGGGGTCAAAGCTAGGCACTGTAGACCTCCTGAATTTTCTCTAGGGCTGATGCCGTAACTACAATTTTGTCAGCGTGCAGTAAATCAAAAACATTTAGCTGGTCGGCTGCAATTAGTTTTAAATTTTCAATGTTGCGGGCTGACAAATAAGTGTTATCTGTATCCGCAATCTCAGACAAAATTAACAGTGCCTTGCTTTCTGGTACTACTCCCCAACGGGCAAGAGCTGCTACTAATTCTTTTGTCTTGGGGCGAGATAGCTCGGTGCTAAATTCTTCTACTACTATCAAGTCGTCAATGCGGCTGACAAATGCTGTCCGCAGTGCCAAACGTCGCTCTTTGCGGTTTAATTTGAGGTTGAAGTCTCTGGGTTTTGGCCCAAAGATTACACCACCACCACGCCACAATGGTGAACGAATAGAACCTGCACGAGCGCGACCAGTACCTTTTTGTCTCCAAGGTTTGCGTCCGCCACCTCTGACTTCAGCACGAGTTTTCGTACTGGCATTTCCTTGACGAGCATTGGTCAATTGCCGTACTAAGGCGCGATGCACAATATGAGACGCTGTTTCTTCCTTGGCAACGCGCAACTCGAAGGTCGTCTCGCCGACCTGTTCTCCTTGCCAATTTTTAACTACGCTTTCAACCATCTTTGTTATTTGTCCTTTGTCATTTGTCATTTGTCATTTGTCTTTTGCCATTTGTCCTTAGCCAATGACTAATGACTAATGACTTTTGACTAATGACTTTTGACTATCCCACTACTTTTGCAGGCACAACACTTACTAGAGCACCTGGTTTACCAGGAATAGCTCCCTTGATTAGCAATAAGTTGCGTTCTGCATCAACTCTTACTATGGTCAGTTTGCGGATTGTAATACGTTTACCACCTAAACGCCCTGCCATCCGCTTACCTGGATAGACACGACCTGGTGTTGTACCAGCGCCTATGGAACCGGGCGCTCTGTGGTTTTTAGAACCGTGTGACATAGGCCCACGAGCAAAGTTGTTGCGCTTCTGGTTTCCCGCAAAGCCGCGACCAATACTTGTGCCGACTACATCGACAATTTGACCTGCGCTAAAAATATCTGCTTTAATCTCTTGACCTAAAGCATAATCACTAGAGCTATCGGTGTGATATTCATTTAAGTGACGCAATGCTGGGGCAGATGATTTAGCCAAATGTCCCAGTAGTGGTCTGTTTAGTGCCTTGGGTTTGACTTCGCCATAACCAACTTGAATGGCAAAGTAACCGTCGGTTTGTTTCGTTTTAACTTGTGTAACAGTGCATGGCCCTGCTTGAATGACAGTCACAGGAATAGCTACTCCTGCTTCGTCAAATATTTGGGTCATGCCCAGCTTGGTGCCGAGAATACCTACAGACACAATAACTGGTTCTCCTTTCTACTTGCTGACCTTGGAATTGGACTCTAGAGGACACGCTTTGTACGCATCAGTTTAGGCTGGGTTAGCCTGCGAAATTTGGAATGGCTTCAATAAGCCGCTCCAAATGCTTTCGGACACAACAAACCGTGTCCGTACTGCTTGGTGAATCTGTTTAGCTTCACTCACTAGATCACCAGAACAGCCACAAGTTCCTTCCTATTGGGAAGGAGTAACTTCTGGAATCAATGCAAGGCGCTACAGCTTTAAGCTGTGTGCAGCAATGCTTTCGTCCAAGCAATTGCTCTGGCACTTTCTGGAGGCAGCGCTGTCGGCGGGTTTTCCGATTTTTACACGCCCCAAAGGCGGCTTCCCGGAGATTGGCTACTGCCGTGTTGCAGTTGGACTTAAGCGGTTTTTACCGCCCAGTATCCGTTAACTGAGACTGACGTAATGCCATGAAACCAACATTGCTGCTCAGTCTTTACTTCCCTAAACACCTTAAACTATTGTTTAAGATTTTGCCTACTTTTTCAGAGGTACAGGAGTAAACGTACTCTGGAGCTTACATAAGCTCCAATGTTGACCTGAAAGCTTTTCTAGTTTACCAGTCTATGATCAATCTGAGTCAGATTATCCAATTTGGATTTAATCGTTAGTTTTTTATGCTAACACTACCCCAGAATCACAGTTAAGAAGTTCACTAATTTGCGTTTTTGGTCACAATCTAATAATATAAATTATTTATTTATGTTTGTCCAGTAATTTATAGAGTTATTTTTAGGGAGTGGGGACTGGGGACTGGGCAAGAAAGAATTAATAGCCAATGCCCAATGCCCAATGCCCAAAAAAATGCTTTTAATCTATCGGTTCAGGGTAAATAATAGAGATATCTAAGTGGGATAAGACGAAAATCTATGGCACTAATTACCACTGGCAACGGTTTAATCCGCGATCTGGAAAAATTTGGCGCTCTTGGAGTGTATGTACCTCTGGAAGGGGGTTATGAAGGTCGATATCAGCGCCGACTAAGGGCAGCTGGCTATACTACTCTCCACATTACCGCTAAGGGACTGGGTGACGTAGCTGCGTATCTCACAAGAGTTCATGGAGTCAGACCTCCTCATCTTGGTAAAAAAAGTACTGGTAGCGGTGCAGCAGTAGGTCAGGTGTACTATCTACCCCCAATTCTCAATTCTCATCTAGAACAGCTACCACCAAAGTCAAAGGGGCTGGTCTTGTGGATTATTGAAGGGCATATTCTTTCCAATGAGGAACTTGAGTATTTAACGAATTTGCCTCAGCTAGAACCACGAGTGAGAGTAGTCATTGAGATAGGTGGCGATCGCGCTTTCCGTTGGACATCTCTAGAAAAAACTCTGTTAGCTAGTTAGTTCTTTGTCATTAGTCATTAGTCATTTGCTCAGAACTAATGACTAATGACTCAATTCAATCAGCATTTCAATAATGCTGAATCGAAAACCACAAGATGCAAATAACCGCCGTGAAGCCTCGTTAGCAATTGCTGTATCTAGACGAATTTGCTTGACGCCCATCTGATGAAAGCGCTCAACACTTAGCATCACCATCTGCCGCGCAATCCCCTTTTGGCGATATTCCGGCTCGACCCAGATATCATGAATAAAAGCAAATTCCTGTAAGCGATAAATTGGTATTTCTCGCTCAACTGTTGCCACCAGAAATCCTGCAATTTGCCCTTCGTTTTCGGATACTAAAAATACACTGCGATCGCTATTTGCTAAACGTGTCAACCATTGTTCATAACGCTGTTCTGGATGCGGTAGAAAACCATACTTGGCGGAATCCCAAGACTCATGCAAAGCACAAATTTTGGCAACCATTGGTAAAACTGCGGGTACGTCAGTTATCGTGGCGGGGCGGATCAGCATAAGCTTTTAAGCACAAAAAGCACAAACAAGAAATAATGCCTTGCAGTGAGGTATTAGTTTTTATTCACTTACTCGTTGATGGCACAGACCAAGCTGAAAATAAAATAGAAAATTCAGATTTCAAGTTGATCAGAAAGGACGTAATTGAGAGATTTAAGAAGATTATAGACCAATACCCTTGGGTTAAGTAAGCAAAGCGCAACCCAACAAAGCCTCGGAAATGTTGGGTTCCGTTCCTCAACTGTAACTTAGACAGTTTAAGGTTTTTGGCACTAACTAGCTAACACTGATAAAAGTGAGGAAGTTATGAAGTTTAACTCATAACTTCCTCACTATCGAAATATTGGCAGTTATCGCTAAAAATCAAGCCCGAAGCTCTATGTGCAACTTAAATGCTCATTAGTTTGTAAGTTTTTTGGTAAATCCCTGCAACCGGATTAACACTGGCTTTGTCCATTTTCCACCCAGCAAATCGTGCAACAGAGTATAAAAACAGGGGATGATAAACAGTGTCAGCACTGTTGCCAAAGATAAGCCCGAAAACACCACTACGCCTAATGGTTGCAGAAATTCTGAACCTTCCCCAATTCCTAATGCTAGGGGAAACATACCTAAAACAGTAGTAATTGTTGTCATTAACACTGGTCGTAGGCGTTGAGGTGCAGCTTTCAAAATGGCAGTTTTCCGGTCAACTTTTTCCCGTTCTCGAATTTGATTCGCCAATTCCACCATGATGATGGCGTTATTAACTACAATACCTACCAGTAAAACCGCGCCGACAATCACTGTCGCCCCAATGGCAGTTTTGGTGATGTAAAGTCCAAAAATCCCCCCAGCTAATGCCAACGGAATTGTAAACATAATTACTAGCGGGTCAATGAGAGAATTGTATTGCACCGCCATCACCACAAAGACTAGAAAGGCTGCTAATCCACCTAATAGTTGCAGCGAGCTTTGTAGTTGCTGATTAGACTCAGCGGCTGAACTGGGTAAGCGGCTGACACCTTCAGGTAAATCTAGACTATCTAGTATCGTACTGACCTGTTCTAGGGCGTTACTAAGGCTAGCTCCCTCTGTTAAGTTGCCAGCAATTAAGAAAACCTGACGCTGATTAATTCGCTGAACTTCACCTGGAGCCTGAGATTCAGCAATTTTGGCAACATCACTCAAGCGAATTTGGCGATTGTTATCAACAAACAAAGGCAACCTCTGCAACTGAGAAGCTGCTTGCAATGATTTTTCATTCAACTTTACGCGAACATCGATTAAACGGTTGCCGCGTTGCAACTGAGTTGGTACGCTACCTTCAAGAGCAGTCTGAATTGTTTCCCCAATTTGTGTGGTAGTTAAACCCAAAGCTGAAACTCTCTCCCAGTCAGGAAGAATCTGAATTTCTGGTTGGCGATCGTCTGCATCGGGACGAAATCTCGCTAATGTAGCTTGTTCTTCCAAGGCTGCTAGTACCTGACGACCAGCTTCTTCTAAATTATTTACGTCATTTCCCTGAAGCATCACGTCAACATCAGCACCACGGATCGGAGAGTTGCTGAGAATCAAACCCCGTACTTGACCGGGGGAAAGGCGCAGACGAATTCCTGCTAAATTTAGCTTATTTAACTCTTGGGTAACTCGTTCTACATAAGCTTGGACGTTAGTACCTGCCTTCAGGGTAATATTGCTAGAAGCTCGTAGGGCATTAGCATTGGTAGTGTTCCCAAAGAGGGAGCCACCAATTGTAGAGAAAGCATATTCTGTTTCTGGCTGCTTGCGGATAATCTCATCCACTGCAACCATTACTTTTTGGTTGGTTTCTAAAGGTGTACCGGGAGGAAATTGGGCGTTTAAGTTGGCTTGTCCGGTGTTGATGCGGGGGAGAATTTCTTGGGGAATTTGCGGAGCCATCCACAAACTGCCGCCGCCAAAAACGATAATAGCGATCGCTACCGTAACAAATCGCCAGCGTAATATCCCTGCTAAAAAACTGCTGTATCCCCTCGTAGAAGCATCAAAGCGGCTATTGAACTTTTGCAACAGCCAAAATTCGCTCAAACGGCTAGAAAACTTCCATGCCAACATCCGAGAGGCAAGCATCGGTACAACGGTTACGGCAATCAAAATTGAAGCTGCAACCGAAAAGGTGATGGTGAGAATTAACTCATTAAATAGTAGTGCAATAAAACCGCCGATCAGCAAAAACGGCAACACTGCTACCAAGTTTGTACTAGTGGAAGCAATTAAAGCTGATTCTACTTCTTGGCTACTTTTTTCTGCTTGAGAAATTAGTTGCTGCGAATTCAAGCGGGTTCTATTATCCTTACCGGGAGTCATCCCAGCCCCCTCGGCAATGTTCTCCAACATGACGATGGAGTTATCTACCACAATACCCACACCTAATGCCAAACCACCCAAACTAAAAACGTTGATAGATAAGCCAAATAACCCCATCAAGATGATGGCCGCTAGGCTTGCTAAGGGGATGGCGAAGACGATGATTAAAGTTTGACGTATAGAACCGAGAAATAGGAGAACTGCGATCGCTGCTAGTCCAGTGCCGATCAACCCAGAACTGGTAACATTGGAGATAGAGTTGCGGATAAACCGCGACTCATCCAAGGTGGGTGTCAGAACTGTCCCTTCGGGAATTACCCCAGATTGCCGGAGTTCTTCTAAGCGTTGTTTCACACCCTCAACAACATTGATGGTGTTGGCATCCGGCTGCTTTTGGATGCTAACTTTTACCGCTTCTTCCCCGTTGAGTAGAACGTACACCCGTTGTTGTTCTGAGCCATCAATGACTTCGGCAAAGTCGCGCAAATAGACGCGGCGGTTGGGGACTGGGGATTGGGTATTGGGGAGTGGGGATTGGGTACTGGTGACTGGGGAAGAAGGAGTAGAAGAAACTGCAAAAGAAAGATTGCTGATCTCATTGGCATTTTGAAACCGCCCAACGGTACGGGTTAATGGTTCAGAATTTTGCCCCAAAATCCGACCACCAGAAATATCTATGTTCCGATCTCTGAGTTCATCTAAGACATCGGTTAAGCCTACACCCAAAGCTTGCAACCGATCCAAATCAATATTGACCCTAACTTCTTCTTGGACTCCTCCCGATATGTCTACCCCTGCAACTCCAGATACAACACCTAGTTCGCGGGCTAGCTCTTCTTCGGCAAAAACTCGTAAATCAACACCTTCTAAGGAAGGCGAAGTTAATGCCAATTCGTAAACTGGTAATTGGGAAGGATCGACTTTAAATAAGCGTGGTTCTTCGATCGCGTCTGGTAATGTGTTTCTAGCTCTGTTAAAAGCAGCTGTAGCATCGTTTAAAGCTTGGTCAATATTGCCACCTGGTAGAAAGTACAGATCCAAACTTATCTGTCCCTCACGAGTTTGGGAAAAAATCTGTACCACGCCCTCGGTAGCGGCAAAGGCTTCTTCCAGTGGTCTTGTGACTTCATCAACTGCTACCTCTGGAGAAATTCCAGGTGCTTGTATTCGCACACCAATCCGAGGATAGGTAATTGATGGTAGTAAATCTACGGGTAACTTGGCGATAAAAAAGAACCCTAAGACTATCACTGCCAACGTCAGCATGAGTGTGCCGATATGTTGGCGGATTGATATAGCACTGATACTAAATCCGCCGCCGTTTTTTACTTGCTGCATTACTGTCGCTGCGCTCCAATTAAAAAGGCAAAATGGAAAATTCCAAAAAACATTTTGAATTTTTAATTCCCTTTAGGGGATGACTCTGCTGTTTCGGAAAGAATTGATAAACGTACAGAGGCTCCATCTTTTAGGGGTTGACCACTGCGAACAACATAGCGCTCCCCGGCTTGTAAGCCAGATAGAATTTCCACTCTGCCATCGACCCTTTTTCCTAAAGTGACAGCACGGGCCACTACTTTTGCCTTACCTTCTGTGTCTTTCACTACAAATAGCGTTCCAGATGGGTTTTCTTGCTCTCCCCCGGTTTTTGCTGCCCCGGCTTGTTTTTGAATAGCTGTTTGTGGCACTACTACTCGCTGTTGAGTCTGAGTTTCAAAATTGACTCGCGCCAGTAATCCGCTGCCAATCTTCCCTTGACTATTGGGAATGACTACTTCTACAGGTATCAAACGAGATGTGGCATCGGCAGCGGGGGAAATACGCGTAACTCTGCCAGTTAATGTTTCGCTGGGGAAGGCATCTAAGCGGACTTGTACAGATTGCCCAACTTGAATTTGTGCCAGTTCTAATTCGGAAACTTGTACGACGACTTTGACACGGTTAAAGTCACCAATTTTCAAGACTTCGCTACCTGCTTGCAGAAGGTTGCCTGGTTCTGTCACCTTTTCTGTGACTACGCCAGTGATGGGTGATGTGAGTCGAGCATAAGACCTGCGCTCTTTGGTTTGGGCAACCAATGCCTGTTGGGCAAGTACTCTACCTTGGGCGGCAGCGACGGCTTGCTGTTCTGTACTGACTTGCTCTTGGGCTGCCCGTAGTGCCTGGGCGGCTGTTTGCGCCTGGGTACGTGCTTGTTCGGCAGATTGTTGGGCGATCGCTCCGGCTTTGAATAGATCCTGTTGCCGTCTTGAGTCTGCCTCAGCTTGCACCACTTCTAGCCGCGCCCGTTCAACGTCTGCACGGGCATTGCTGACCTGATTTGTTGCCCTAGCTACTTCTGATTTGAGAGCTGCTAGTTCTGCTTCTGCTTGCTTTAATTGGGTCGAAAGGATGGTATCGTCTAACTGCCCGACGTTTTGCCCAAGCTTAACCGTATCGCCCACATCTAGGTTCAAAGCCAACAACCGGGCTTCTACTTGCGATCGCACTGATACAATCCGAAAAGGTGTTGTATTACCTGTATATTCTGGTTGTGTTTGCAGGGAGTCAGTTCGAGCGATCACCGCATCTACAGGCGTTCCACCACCACGTTCTCCACCACCAGGTTGCTGAGATTGTGCTTCGGCTGATTCTTTGGGCAGTGATCCACAACTCGCCGTCAACAGTCCTATACCTACCAAACAGGGAATTAATAAACTTCTTACAGAATTGGAAGAAAGGGAATAATTTCCCTCTTTACCTTTCCTACTTATTGCACAAGTACTTTTTGCAAGAAGTCTACTCTTTAAATCTGCGATCGCCACTTCAGTTTTCATCGATGAATCTAACTGAATGTTAATTAACTTTTTAGCGACTACTGGATCTATCATTTTCACCTGTTTGTGCGGCTTATTTGTGTCCAAAATCATTTATTTTTCTCCTATGGGGGAGCTTTTGGGGTTAAACAGCCGTGTTTTAATCAAGTAATTTTGAGAGATATCATTTACAAAAAACGGCGAGAATGAATAAGCTGTTTGACAGTAGTTTTTTGCATCAAAAACTACTGTTTTCC
>JBGTMK010000552.1:0-2927 GCA_041743605.1 Nostoc sp. | reverse complement strand
AGCGGGATCAATTTGACCCTATCCAATCTAACCTTTTGTGGATAGAGCACATGGTATCAAGCTTATCTTACTCAGAGGCACGACCTATAATAATGGTCGACTATGATCAATTAATGCAGGACGTAGAGAAGGAACTTCTTCGAGTAGCGACTTGGCTTGGTACTGAACTTGATCACAACGAACTTTCAATCTATCGCAACGACTTTCTGGATGAGGGATTACGCCACTCTTGCTTTAATCCTGATGATGTTTACTCAGATCCTGCTACACTTTCGCTTTTACAAGAAATTAAACCACTCTTAAACTTGCTTGACAAAAAAACATCTGATTCTTCTTGTAAGATAAGTGACCTCAACCAAACTATCTTTGAACAGGATAATCAAATTATTGACCTCAACCAAGTTATCTTCGAACGGGATAATCAAACTATTGACCTCAACCAAATCATTTCCGATATTTATTCATCAAAGTCTTGGCTTCTAACCTCACCTCTGCGATGGCTTAGTAATTGCCTTCTAAAAGTAAGTTTACTTTACAAAATAGTACCTGTCGCGCAAAAGCAATTAGGTGGATACTCTTATTTGATTGGGAAAACGGTTCGAGTCTTGAAGCGGGATGGCATCTCAGGAGTAGAACAGGCGGCTAATCGATACCTAGCTCAGATACGCCAAACATTTTTTGTGGAGCAAGATTTTGATAGTAATCATTTTACTTCTGAAAGGAGAAGCAAAAATCCTTCAAGAAATTTTCTTGACAACAAAAAGCCAACCATACTGTTCATCTCTCATGAAGCTAGTCGGACTGGTGCCCCAATTTACTTAGTTAGCGCAGCAAAATATCTTAAAGACAATCTAGATATCAATTGCTGTTTTTTGCTCTGCAGCAAAGGTGAATTAGAAAGCGAATTCCGAGGTGTTGGAGAAGTCTTCACCTTGGCCAGTCGCTACCAACTTGATCCTACGATTTTTAGCCAATTAAACCAGAGAAATATTAAGCTAATTTACTCAAATACAGCAACCAATGGAAAAATACAGAAACAGTTGAAACCCTTAAATATTCCTATTATTTGTCATGTTCATGAGCTTGGCTATTCCTTAGAGAAAATATTTTCAACTGGCAATCTTAAGGATGTGGTATCGACTACGAATTTTTTCCTTGCTGGATCTGGCATTGTGGCTAATTATTTGAATGAGAAACAAAAGGTAAAAAAAACTGATGTTAAAGTAGCTTATCCCTTCATTGATATTCAAGCTAATCTTCTGGCCAAAGAGCAACAATCGCAGACCATAAAATTTCCAAATGACGAAGATACTATAGTTGTAGGAGCTTGCGGCACTATTTCTTGGCGAAAAGGTACTGACTTATTTGTTCAGGTAGCAGAGCGTGTATTATCTAAACTTGACTCCAAGATTCATTTTGTCTGGGTAGGTGGAGCTTGCAATGAAAACTACTACTCCGGATTGCTGCACGACATTGCTACAATGGGTATTTCAGAGCGAATATCATTTTTAGGTACCGTAAGTAACCATTTACAGTATCTAAAACAGTTTGATGTTTTCCTATTAACGTCTAGAGAAGATCCCTTTCCACTAGTGGTGCTCGACTCTGCATCTCTTTCAATTCCTATCGTTTGCTTTGATAGGTCGGGTGGCGCTAGAGAGTTCGTTGAAAAAGATGCAGGTTGTATTGCACCATATATGGATATTGAAGCTATGTCAGATGCAGTAATTCGATTGATTAGAGATAAGGATTTACGAAAGCGATTAGGGGAATCAGCATTTCATAAAGTGTCTGATCGACATGACATTAGTGTGGGAGGTCAGCATCTTAGTTCTATTATTCAACCATATGTTCAAACTAGTGAAGAGAGGGCATGTGAATGAAATTTCCTGTCAACTTTTTGTCTATTGAAAAGGAACTTGAGTCAGTTTCTGAGTATCTTAGAGGTCGAATTTTAAATGCAGGTTGTGGAGACCGCGATATTTCTGCCTTACTAAAAGGTTGGGGCGCTTGCCACATTGATAATTGCGATATCCAGTCGTCTATTCCTGATGCGTTTCACTGTGACCTTGCTGCTATTCCTAAGCCGGATAGCTTTTATGATGCTGTTATTTGTAACGCAGTTCTTGAGCATGTGCCGGATCCAGAAGCGGTCATGTTAGAGTTTCACCGTTTACTGGTGCCAGGTGGAAGTCTAGTGGTTTCAGTCCCGTTCCTACAACCTTTTCACCCAACGCCCTTTGATTTTCGTCGTTATACTCGTAGTGGTCTAGAACAGTTAGGACTGCGTACTGGGTTTCGGTTGTTAGAGATGAATCCAGTGCATAGTCTTGCTCAGACGGTTGGCTGGATTGTTTGGGCACATCTGGAAGAGCGAGGCAGTAGCCTCGGTAAACTGCTACTGTGGTTGCCTATTTATCTTGGCTCTCGCTTAAATCAGCGTCCACAGGAAGGACAAATCTATACAGCTAATTCCTTTCAGGCTGTGTTCGTGAAGGACTGATGCTAACCATGCCTGTAGTCAGCATCATCATTCCTAACTATAATTATGCTTCTTTTCTTGATTCTCGCTTTCTTTCTATCTTGGCACAAGGATACACAGATTACGAGATTATATTTCTCGATGATGCTTCGACAGACAATAGCACAGCGCTAGTGCGTGAACAATACGAGCATTTTATTCATAAGTCTGAGGTCAATGTCTCTAATTCTGGAAATCCATTTATCCAATGGAATCGTGGTGTACGACTTGCCCGAGGTGAATATATTTGGATTGCAGAAGCTGATGATGTTTGTGAACCAAATTTTCTCGAACGTATGCTGTCTGCTATTAGCCAAAATTCATCAATTGGTTTAGCCTATTGCACCACAGTTCCAATTAATTCTGAAGGAAATGTGCTTGATGCAGATTTCCATCAGAGTTACCT
>JBGTMK010000551.1:0-7958 GCA_041743605.1 Nostoc sp. | reverse complement strand
CAGCAGTTTTGCGCCGAAATAGTTTAAAATTACAACGCCTCGTTTCTGTCCACGGCTATCAAAAACAGGAGTACCAAAGCGGATCATTGGCTTGAGGGGTTGTTCTAACTGACCATATTCGATGTTGAGGTCAAGGGGAGAGACAAATACTTGTCCTTGGTTTAGCCGCAAAGTGTCATTAAACCAGTAGCGCTTGGCTTGAATTTGCAGTTTTTCTTCGGGGACAATCGCTGGTTCACCCTTATTAAAGTTGACTCTGACAACTTCCTTACCTGATTGATCCAAAAAGCGAATTTGGTCGTAAAGTTTTTTATATCGAGAAAATAATAAAAATTCTTGGGAAAGCGCCTGTTGTTGTCCATTCACTCCCTCTAAAACTCTTTGTAGCTCGTTTTGTTTAGAGATAACCATCAAATCTGAGACAACAGAATGAAAATCTCCACTGATTACTTTGGTTTGTAAATCTACCTTACTGAGTTCATTAGTTTTTAATACAACTTTCTCAGTTTGTACCTGTTGGTAGTAGATAGCCCCGATAACACCCCCAACTAACGCTGACAACGGCAAAAAAACCGTTAAAAAGTGTTTGATTAAAATTCGTGAATGGATCTGTGGTGACATATCTGATACTTAAGTACGATTCAAAAATCGGGCTAAAAATCAGCTAAGTTCCAGCTGCGTCACATTTTCGGAGTCCAGGTTGAGAGAAAACTTTTTCTCCTGGTAGGTATAGGTAATCAGCCCAGCTACCAAATTCACCATGAAATTGAATACTTTGCGACTTCTGGAATGTTCTAGTTGAACAATATTCCACCCTTTTTTGCTATTGTCAGTTAGACACTCTGATAGTCAGTACCGAAAAACCACGAGTTTAATGTAAAGATTTGACACTTGTAAGTATTTTCATACTGAGATAAAAGACATAAGTCGATGTATACGACGAGCTACGCCTAGGCTAAAAATGGTTTTTGATTTTTGATATGCGATCGCACATCAATAGATTACCTACAATCTATCTAGAATCAGATTTGGCAAAACCGCTCATGTTAAACTACAATCCGCTCCATTGTTTGCCATCTTCCGAAGAACTACCGGACTCTAATGACACCCCTGTGGATAATGAAGTCCAAAATTTAATTCCCGGCTTGCTGAAAACGACACTAGCTTTAGTTTGGTGCGATCGCTGGGATTGGTTCTTTGGTGTTGATATGGGTATTTATTATCACCCAGAAAAATCAGCTATTGTCCCTGATGGATTTCTCAGCTTAGGAGTTAAACGCTTCATTGATGAAGATTTACGCCTAAGTTATGTGCTGTGGGAAGAAAAGCAACTGCCAATTTTAGCACTAGAAGTTGTTTCCCAAATATATCGGGAAGAATATAACATCAAAAAAGAATTCTATGCTAAAGAATTAGGAATTTTGTACTACGTTGTCTATAGTCCCCTTCGGCGTAAAAAGACACCTTTGGAAGTGTATCGCCTAGTTGACGGAGAATATATCTTAATGTCAGGAAATCCCGTTTGGCTACCAGAGATTGGTTTAGGAATTGGGCGAGAACGGGGAATTTATCAAGGTATAGTGCGGGAATGGCTGTATTGGTATGACGAAGAAGGGCAAAGATTGCTGACACCAGAAGAACGTATTAGAGAAGCGGAAGAACGCACAGCTTTTGAAGAACAGCGACGTGTGGAAGCAGAACAAAAAGTGAAAATGTTAATTGAAAGGTTGAATGCGCTAGGTGTTGATCCAGAAACTTTGTCATAGATGCATCAAATTTTGTGATTTTCGCTGTCTTAATGTTAATTAACTTCCTGGTTAGGGAATTATATCTATAAAGCAACTAATAGCTGGACGGTACAAATCGTCATAGCTTGTTGCTCAATCAATATATTTACCAAAACCTGCATCAAAAATATGGAAGTTAAATTAGGATTTGGAGCAGTCCCAAAACCTCAATATGTTTTTGTCAAAAAAGACAATGATCACTGCTGGTATATGCTATCTGACGATAAAAAACAAATCCCAATTTATGACAGAGCCTTGACTGGAGTTATAACAGGGATAGAAGTTGATAAAAAAGTTGAAAATACATTTGGCCCAGATGAAAAAATAAATCTGTTTATCCTAGCAGATAAACCTTATATTATCCAATCAGGAAACGATACTTACTTTTCTAAAAGTTTATTGTTGTCTTTGGATGCCCTTGCTTCTGAACAACTACGTAATCCACTGACGATCGCTGTTAGCCCAGGAGATAGTAATGTAGTTTTTTGTAATATTTACGATCCAGTTACTTATCGCTCTATAGATGTTAGCTGGGATGGACATAAGGAAGTTGACTGGCAAACTCTAGGGCAAAAAGTAAGTTTTAAAATTAATAAAACTCAAAATTTAAATCAAGAGCTAATACAAATATCTGCTAATACAACGACATCAGAAATTCATGCAGTTTTGATAGCTCAAAGTGACACATATTTAGCCCAATTAAATTGGACTCCAGAACAGGGAAGGGAGTATTTGCAGCAGAAATATGGCAAGCGATCGCGTCTACAACTCACTGATACAGAAATTCTGGACTTTATTGATTACCTGAAGCTACAACTAACCCAAAATTGCTCAAGGTAGGTGCTGTTATGTGAACTTTGGATAATTGCGATCGCTTTTAGTCCAAATCTTGTTCGGTAAGTTCAGCATCTTTCATAATGCTTTTCAAAGTTCCAATCGGTAAATCTCGATTACTATGAACCGGAACGGAGAGGATAACATCAACACCTTCTTTTACGTAAATATGATGACTGCCAGTAATCCGTTTCAATTCCCAACCCTGCCGTTCCAAAATTTTACAAAGTGCTTTACCTGAAACCGCTTTCATAGCGATATTTCAACCAACTCTTTCTCCGGGTCAAGTTCTTCTCGTTCGCTAGCAACTTCCAACCAACCTTGAACTGCATCTTGCAGCATCTCTAACAAATGTTCATAGCTGTCTCCCCAAGTGTGGCATCCTGGTAGGGCAGGTACAGAAGCACACCACACACCGTCTTCTTGCCAGATAACTGCTTTAATTTTCATTACCAATCATCTCCACAAGATTGCGACTAATATTCTAGCGTCAAGCCGAGTGCGTAGGCGTAGCCCGTCGTAGACATCGCTTGTTCATTGCATTGAGGTGTTAGCCTCCCACAGGTGCGATCGCAAAATATCGTGTAGATGTTAAAGATACAAGGTTGGGTTTCCTAATGTTAACCTAACCTTGTGTCTTAACAGAAGTTTTAGAATGCATTATGCCTATGATGAAGTCTGACTAAATTGCTGAGAAGCTATTCGGACACGCTTAAAAAAGTGAATTTTAAGTGAACAGGTATATTTTACAATACATCCTGATAGTCCAAGAATACCGTACTTTTTGAACAAAGCCTCTATGGAAATGCGTTTTGCCTGGTGATTGAGTGTCCACCAAATTTTGCAGGGTAAATGTCCTACTGGAGCGCTTAAATCAAAAGTCAACTCTTCATAGTTCTTTTCTCTTCCATAAGCACCCAAAGAATCCATAGGATGCCCTTCTACCCACCCCACATTCACACTGAAAAAATATGGTACCATTAGGACTTCTCTATCACTCATAGAATCATTGCTACCACGTAAAACATCAGATATTAATCGTTTTATGCTGTCTCGTAGGTTATTATTTCTAACTTCGGCTCTAACGCAAGTGTGAACTTTATCCTGAGCCTGAAATCCAAAACGACCTTGACTATAAATTGTCCATACCTTATCTAACCGAGCCAGAATGTCCAGGGGAATCAGATCAATATCTTCTGGTGTTAACCACGCCTGTTTTCTAGAGTTACACAATGAGAAAATCAGCTTTTCAGTTTCGATATCTGCCTTTCTCCATTCCCCTTGAATAAGAAGATTTTCAATATCTTCGATGCATACACTCATTGTTAATAACTCGAAACGCTACATTGTCTATGCTAATAGACTAATCATGATAATCAAACCCGCAAATATACAGATAACCCAGTTAGAAAACTTGCCGCTTAACTTGTGATTGTATGCTAGCGATTTGCAAGAAATAAATTATCCAAATAAACGAACCATAGAGACTAAAGAATAAAGGTTCTATTGCTCAATTTATGGTTCTTTGGACTGGGAAAATAGTGATCGCATAATCATGTTGCATTGTGATATATTGCAATACAATATGTTGCAAGACAACTTTAACAAGACGATGAGCAAAGAAAATATTACGTTTCAGATAGATAGCGATCGCAAAGCTGCACTTGATGCGATCGCGATTCATTGCAACTGCGATCGCAGCCACATACTTAATGAGGCGGTAGCCGCTTATCTAGAAATGTATCAGTGGCAAATCGAGGAAATTCAAAAGGGGATTGCTGAAGCCGATGCTGGAGAATTTGCCAGTGATGAAGAAGTAAAAGCAACTTTTGCAAGACTCACCAATGCATATTAAGTGGCTGCGTAGTGCGCTTCATTCCACACAGTCACAATTACAGTTATCAAATATCGCTTGCTTCTGGTAGCCAGTCTTCATCCAACACTAACTCTAAAGAACATGGGCACGCTTGTGGAAACACGGAAATTAGTATGCCCGTTTGCTTGGCTGCTTGCCGACGCGCCCTTTTATAACTTTCCTCATGTTGCTCTGTAGGATAGCTCTTAAGACTAGGACTATCTTCTATGGCTAACTCAATTTGGGTGCGAGAATCGGTGATAGAATCGAGCCAACTATCTGAGCGACGCTGGGGTTGATATTGCCACTTGAGCAAATGCAAGAGTAAGCGAGTTAGTTGACTGGCAATAGCCCGCCTTTCACTTTTGCCCAAGCCTTCAACCTCTTCAATCAGATGTTCTACATCAACTTCATGCCAGTGATGCGATCGCAATAGTTGGGCTGTCTGTTCAATCCACAAATTAAAATCTGCTTTATAAGTTGCGCTCATAGCCGTTATTGATCAGCTGCATAGCTTAGGCAAGCTAAAATATCCTCTTGTGTCAAATAAGGAAAGTCATCAAGCAGTTCCTCGTAGGTCATCCCAGAGGCAAGATAAGATAAAACATCGTATACAGTAATTCGCATTCCTCGAATACAAGGCTTACCACCTCGTTTTCCTGGTTCGATTGTAATAATGTTTTGATACTGCACAGCTATTCAAACCTCAAAAGTCTTCATCATCGACAAAAAATTCGGCATCGTCTTCCAATCGAGAATTACCCTGCCCAAAACCAGCAAGTCCCCACAGAGGTTGCAGCAGTGCCATGCCAATTAACCCTATACCGGCACTAAAAGCTAGCACTAAACCCATTGGTATCTGAATTGATTGGAATGTTAAGAATTTTAACGATACAGGTGTGGCATTTTGGACTGAAATAATTGCGATCGCAATTACCCAAACTGCCACAACTAAAGATGTCAAAAAAGGAGCGAGAGTTTTCATACTTTGATTGAAGTGAGGAGAGACGCGATTAAGAAGTTAGGAGTTATTAATTTAGAACTCATAACTGTTTAAAAGGAGTTAGAGGTTAAGAATTGTTAATTTACAACTCTTAACTCCTAACTCCTAACTCCTAATTCTTGATTCTTATGCCTCTAGTTTAGCAATGGCACTCTCTAACTCTTGGGCGATTTTGGTGAGTTTTTCGGGAGTGTTGGTTTCTAAGTAGACGCGCACCAGTGGTTCTGTACCGGAAGGACGCAGTAAAACCCAGCTACCTTCTTCTAAATAGAGCTTAATACCGTCTTTACGCCCCACTTCCTTGACTTTAATTCCTGCTACCTCTGTAGGTGGATTTTTAGTAAAGGAGTCGATGACGGCGGTTTTGTGGGCTTCTGTGAGGTGCAAGTCTAGGCGGTTGTTGTAAAGTGGGCCATCGGCTTCAGCGATCGCTTCTTTGACAAGTTGACTTAGGGGTTTGCCTTCATAAGCGATCGCTTCTGCCACCAGCATATCTGCTAAAACCCCGTCTTTTTCGGGAATATGCCCGATAATACTCAAACCGCCTGATTCTTCTCCACCAATTAATACATCAGTTTCGCGCATTTTTTCGCCGATGTATTTAAAACCAACTGCTGTTTCGTAAATTTGCAGCCCATTTTTGGCAGCAAAATTATCCAGCAGGTGGGTTGTCGCTACGGTGCGAACAATAGCGCCAGTTTTACCTTTGTTTTTGATTAAATGACGTGCTAGAAGTAGCAGCACAGTATTGGGAGTGAGGACGTTTCCTTGTTCATCAACGATACCAAAGCGATCGCTATCCCCATCCGTTGCCAAGCCCAAATCAGCTTGATCTCGAACTACTGCTTCCACTAACTCAACTAATTGTTCTCCTTTGGGTTCTGGCATCCCACCCCCAAATAAAACATCCCGCCAATCGTGGAAACTTTCTAGCTGAACGCCACTATGTTGCAAAACTTCATCTAAATAGCCGCGAGAGGTAGAATACAAAGCATCGTACTTTACCTTTAAATTAGCGCTTCTGATCTTTTCTACATCAAGTAGAGTGTAGATAAATTTCAGGTAATCAGGTTTCGGATCGAAAATTGAAATTGAACCTGATGGATTGCTCCCAGACAACTCATCAGATGCACTTTCTATATTTGCCACAATAGTATCAGTAATCTCTGGAGTGGCAGGCCCAGCATAATCGGGTATATATTTAATTCCACAGTAGGGTGCTGGATTATGACTAGCAGTAAACATTAACGCCCCAGCGGAATTTAGGTGACGGGCGTTGTAGGCAATTACTGGTGTGGGACAATCCCGATCAGTAACTTTTACAGTCCAACCCAAATCTGCTAATACTTGGGCCGCTGTTTGGGCAAACTGGTCAGCTAAAAAGCGAGTATCGTAGGCAATAAGTACTGGTCTATCTTTTGTGTAGGCTGTTTCTAAGTAAGTGGCGATTGCCCTTGTTACTTTCCGCACGTTGGGAAAAGTAAAGTCATCGGCAATAATCCCTCGCCATCCATCGGTGCCAAATTTTATCTTGCTGGACATTTTTGCCACTTGCTCCCGTACATTATCAGTACTATTAAAGCTTCCCGCAAAGCGTGTGTAGCAGCAAGTATCCCCGGAAGTTCTTTTCTAAGGAAACCTTAGGTTAAACTTCTCCCACCGTATTTTCTCTCACTGTTTCTGAGCAATGTCAACCCCCGATCGACCTTTTGCCAGTTATCACCTTTGGTCTCTAGTTGCCCCAGCAACCGGGCAAGAACGCTGGCATTGCCAGATGAGACGGGGGTTTATCAAAGCACGGCAACACGAACCACAAGTCAAAGCGCTGTTAGCGCAGGCCACCGCACCCCAGCGGATTGGGATACTCGCCCAAAAAGGCGTTTATGAGTTTCATCATCACAGGCATCTGTTGAAACAAGCAGATGGTGTAGAAAGAGTTGCACAGCTACTGAAATTAGCCAACTCAAGCGATCAAGTCCAGCAACGCGTGCTGCAAATTTTGAAAAAATATCACGATGCTCCGTTGCTTTTGGATAAAGATATTATCCAATTAACTCCGGGTGATGAAGGCTTTCCTAAACCGATAGTAGTTGAACAAGAGGATTATTGTTTTCGCTTATATGCGGCTATGGACTGCGTTTTCATTGAGTCTGATAGCACTTTACATATTTTGGATTTCAAAACTGGTAAGTCGGCTTTTGATCAACGACAGGCATTAGTTTATTTATTAGCAGCTCGTTATCTTTACCCTGGACGAGAAGCTGTGGCATCATTTTATAATTTAGAAATATGTAAAAAATCAGAGTTAATTCGTATTAATAATAGCGAATTAGAATCTTTAAAACTTGAGTTAGCTAATGTTGCCCACAAGCACCAGCACGATTTGCAAAAATATCAAGAAGAAAGTAGCAATTTCAGCAAAATTTTTCCTCCTAATCCTGGTTCTCACTGTCGCTTTTGCCCATTTAACTCCATCTGT
>JBGTMK010000550.1:0-6600 GCA_041743605.1 Nostoc sp. | reverse complement strand
TTTTGACCGCATTCTTGCCGGAGAACTGACTCCCACAATTCTTCCACTACCTGGAGACGATGACGCAAAAATAATTCCGACACCGGGTATATATCCGCAGTTTGAGACGAAGAGTATAAAAGGGAACCCATATTCTCTATTCTTGTAAAGCTAATTACTGTTTACGGTTCTAGGTTTTGCACTGAATGCTCACCGGGTTGTTCCTGAGCAAATAATTATTTGGTGTATATCTTCTCATCTTGATTGATTTCGTGTTCATCTGGGAAGTCGAGGTTGGGTAGGCGATCGCCTCGAAATAATTCTTCACTGGCTTCCCCGATGGCTTCTAGTGTTCTTACTGTAGTTTTTCCGGTAATGAGCAGCAGTAATATAGACGCTGTACCTATTTGTAAAAGGAAAGATTGGGGAATGCTAAAAAAATCCAGATTGGATGTGGGGTTAGTTGCGGGTTGTTGGTTGGTAGGAGGCATTGCTAATTTTTGGTTATGGGAATATGAGTCAAAAGGAGTTATTAGTCAGGAGTTAAGAGTTAGGAGTTAAGATGACTCCAACGATAAAGGGATGGAGTTTAAATGAGATAAGCTTTTTGTCTGTTTCGCTCATCAGAGGCGTTAGCAGATTGGGACACGAGTCGGGTTTTAAAAGACAAGTCATCAGCCAGTCATATAGAATTATTCTGACTCCTAACTCCTAACTTTTAACTCCTAACTCCTAACTTTTGAATTTTGACTCCCTATTAGTAAAATAAACGCAAAACTCAACATTAGTCAGACTTGCAACCTGTACAAGACTATCTTGGCCGATTTTGTGAGCTACGAAGGTAACAAAATTGTTAAAAAAAAACGTCAGAGTGTGATAGACCTATGGTTCTAGTTTACAAGTGCAGGCACTATCCCCCAACAATCGCTTCCTGTAAAGTTAACTGAGCATGAAAACAGTATTACCAGATCGCCAGCAATCCTTAGTGCAATGGGTAAGCCAAGCTACAGGGATCAATACTTTCGGAGTGAAAGTCCGATTAAGGGGAAATGACCTTCATATTCTTTGTGAAGGTACAGAATGTCCGCAGCGTTGGCGTACATTGTCTGATTTGCTGCAAGCACTACAGCAAACAAACTTAGATATCCTCACAAACAGCGAACAAACCTCAATATATCAAGTATTTGTCTATGGCCGAAGAAAAGGGGAACAGCGCCCCAAATGGTGCCATCGGGTTTACTTAAATCAAATAGATAAGCATCTGGAGCAGGTGGAGCAAGCCTTGCTAGCAGACTCGGAAAAATCCAAACAATCGGGTGGAGCGTTAATTGTCTCTAACGAAAGTTTGGCACGTCAGGGGAACCCAGAAGCGATCGCTCGATATCTCAGCGAGACTCTGAGTACGTTAGGTGTATCGGTACAGGCAAAGATTAAGCTATATAAGCCAAAGAATTCTCAGCCAGAAGAAAATCGCCTGTGGATATTTTGCCAGTCGAGCTATAGCCCTGATGCATCCTTGCTTGCTGAACCAATAGCACAAAAGTTGCGTTATCTCGAGCTTTCCGGCTACCAAGATGCAGTTATTGTTTCCCAGGTGAGCGGCGAAACTGTACATGATTGGCTGCTGCGGGTGGATTTGACACCACCAGAGGTGATGCTGAAAGAGTGGGCGCGTTGGGGAGATATACAAGCGATCGCTCGATTATTAACTGAAGTACTATCAGGGTTAAAAGTTGCTGTCCAAGCTTCTCTGAAAGAATCAACGCTACATATCTTTTGTACCCCAGCTTTTGATCCCTTAGGAACTGCCCCAATCCCAGACAAGGAAGTGTGCTTAAAGGCGATTGTACCCCAGCTAGAAGCGATCGCACCTCAAGGCATTCTCGCTGCCACTGTATACGGACAAAAAGCAGGTGACAAGCAACCCACTTGGATTGATTGGCTGGCTTTACCCGCTGCAACACATCCCGCCTTTGCCCCATCACCATTAGAGTTGGCAAATACTGGCGATGAACCAGCCATCATATTTTTACTAGAGCGCTTACTCAATCCTGACCTGGATTGGCGGCTATTGACAGGTGGAATTCGCGTACTTCTACTGAACAAAAATGATTTATTGCACATTATGTGTGATGCACCTGTTTGTCCAGGGCGGCAACAAGTAGCAAGTAAAATTACGCAGTTTATCCGCCAATTAAAAATTCCCGGTATGATGGGAGTACGTATATACGGTCGCCGCGCTGGGAATAAAGAACCTTTTTGGCACTATGGCGTTGATCTTGAACATCGCCAGCGTTTAGTGCCAGAAGCAACCCCAGAATTCGCTGCTACCTCTAAATACGTTAACGATCTCGTAACCTCTGAGACTAGTGAGCCAATTTTGCGCCCCGACTTAACAACAGAAGAAGTTCAAAGTTTTGTAACCGAAGTAGCGCGAGATTGGATGGCAACGGCGAGTTCAACAGCGAAAAAATTCCTGTTGAGAAGCCAGTTATTTACCGAAAGCAACCAGTCAGCGGAACATAACCATGATGTTCAAGGAATTAAGATTGCTTTAGTTTGGGGAACACTGGGATTATTACTCACTCTCCAAACTGATTGGGTATTGGGTCGAATTATTGCACGGACTAGTTTGCCAAAAGTCGCTAATGTCTCGCTTCCATCATCCTCTGAGCATAAGGCATCTTTGACATCTGGGAAAAATCAGAGTGGGGATACGACATTTTTTAGCAGCACTTCCAAGACAAAATCTCCTCCAAATCAGAGTTCTGTATTTAATGCTTCGGAATTTACCCAAAATGATGATACCCCGACTAAGAATTTGGCAGCCGCACCACTGAAAGAAAAAGCAACCGCAACAGCTATTCTTTTAGCAGCGCGATCGCAGATGCCAAGTTTCAATGTCAGGCAGTTAGATGAACAACTAGCACTGTATAAACAGCGTTTAGCGAGAACTGGTAGTCCGCCAGATGTATTGATTATTGGCTCCTCCCGCGCCCTCAGAGGAGTAGATCCAGCAGCACTTTCTAAAGCTTTAGCGACTCAGGGCTATCCAAATCTGGACGTGTTTAACTTTGGGATCAACGGTGCTACCGCACAAGTTGTAGACTTTGTGATTCGCCACGTATTAGAACCATCAGAACTGCCCAAAATAATTATCTGGGCAGATGGCGCCCGTGCTTTCAACGGTGGACGCGAGGATATTACCTTTAAATCCATCGCTGCATCAGCTGGTTACAAACAAGCATTCCAAAAAACACCAACAGTTGCAAATAGCGATGATTTAGCCGAAAATGCGGTAAATTCGGGAGAGAAAAAGACAAATGAGGACGCACCAGAGATTAGTACGTATCAAGCTGTTAATGAGTCATTGAATCAAGCTCTAGCATCTGTTTCCAGTAGCTATCCAAATCGCGAGCAAATAAAAAGTTTACTGCAAAAACAACTACTCATTCTTGGTCATAATCAGACAGTTGCATCAAAAAGACAGCTAACAGACGGTACTTCAGATGAAAGTACTTCTCGCCAAGCAGTTGACTTTGATGGCTTTCTACCTTTGTCTATTCGTTTCAATCCCGCTAGATACTATCAAAAATATTCTAGAGTTCCCGGAAATTACGATAACGACTATAAATCTTTCCAAATAGAAGGACAGCAAGATGCTGCTTTTCAAGAAGTGCTTCAGTTTGCCCAGTCTCAGAAAATTTCCTTAGTCTTTGTCAATATGCCTCTGACAGGAGATTATTTAGATCCAGTGCGTAGGCAATATGAGCAGGAATTTCAGCAATATATGTTGCGTTTGGCTACTAATCCCAACTTTATTTATCGTGATTTGAGCCAACAGTGGATAAAAGTAAATGACTACTTTTCTGATCCTAGCCACCTCAACCGCTTTGGCGCATACGAAGTCTCGAAAAAGCTGGCTAATGACCCGATGATTCCTTGGCCAGTGAAGTAGGGGATTGGGGATTGGGAAGAATAATCTACAATACCCAATGACAAATGACCAATGACAAATGACAAATGACGAATGACAAATGACTAAAAAATGAACTTTATATCAATTTTCTATGGGCTGTTCTTATTAAGTGTATTAGGAATTTACTGGTCTTTGGCACAACAAAAATTGCGATTGTGGACGCTGCTAATTGCCAGTTTGGTTTTCTATGCATCTTTGCATATTCAGTACATACCATTACTGTTAGCCTTGACGTTTATTAATTTCCGTGTAGGGCTGGAGATTGGGCAAAACACATCACCAGGAAAACATTCTCTTGATTGGCAAATTTCTAATGAAGAGTGGCAATTTGCTCAAGGTGATTGGAATCGTCGCCGTCTAAAAGTTTTGTGGGTGGGGATAATTCTAAATGTTTTACTGTTATTAGGTTTCAAGTATTTTACCCCTTTATTCAAGTTTGTTTTTCATGTGCAAACAAACTCACCAGATAACTCTTTTAAATTGATTGCACCATTAGGAATTTCCTTTTTTACCTTTGAATGCATTGCCTATTTAGTAGATGTCTATCGTGGTGCCCCTGCTAGTGATAATTTTGTCAAATTTGCCACCTACAAATTATTCTTTGCCAAACTCATTTCCGGCCCGATTACGCGCTATCACAACTTAGCAAATCAATTCAATACACTAAACTTTCCCAGTAGCGATAGAGTAGCTGAGGCGCTGTGGTTGATTGCTAGAGGCGCAGTCAAAAAAGGTATTTTTGCAGACCACCTCGGAATTTTCGTCGATTTATGTTTTGGTAATCTGCAACGGGCGGGTAGTACCGATCTCTGGTTAGCTACATTCGCCTACGGTTTGCAATTATATCTAGATTTCAACGGTTACGTAGACATTGCCCGTGGTAGTGCTATGCTTTTCGGCTTGGTTCTACCTGAGAATTTTGACTTTCCCTACTTCAGCACCAATATTTCAGAATTTTGGCGGCGCTGGCACATCACTCTAGGAGATTGGCTGCGTAACTATGTCTACTTTCCTTTGGGTGGTTCCCGTCGGGGTTTAGTCCGTACCTGCTGGAATTTATTTATTGTGATGCTAATCGCTGGTATCTGGCACGGTGCTGCTTTGGGTTATGTAGTTTGGGGCATATTCCACGGGTTAGCCTTGGTGGTTCATCGACTTACAGATACTATGAGCGATCGCTTTGAAAATCTAGAACATTTCTGGCAAAATCCTCTAGGTATCTTTGTCGCTTGGTTCTTAACTCAATTAATGGTTTTTACCTCTTGGATTTGGTTCCGTCTACCTAATCTCCAAGACTCTTCTTTAGTAATTCGCCATCTTTGGGGTTATCCAGCTGATGCCCAGTTTGCTCAAAAGGTCTATGTAGATGCCTTAAATATGAGTCAATACCAACTCACTTGGGTACTTCTAACTTTAGCTGCCTTCATGGCCATAGTCTATGCCTTCAACCGAATGCTGAAGTTACAGTTTAACTGGCCTCTTAAGCTTGTCTTCGTTCCCATCTGTTTCTACGCTGTTTGGTTATTCGCTCCTGAAGGCAGTTTGCCCTACATTTACTTTGATTTTTGATTTTTAAGTAAGTGGGCAAGAATAAATCAAACTATATTAAGTAATGTCAAGTTCAATTGAATTAGCTCGTAGTAAGGGCTTTAGCCCTTAAGAGAGGACTAAAGTCCCCACTACAAACCTTTAATTATTTACGCCCACTTAGTTAACAGAAACATAAGACAATTTACAACTTATTATTTCGTCACAAATCAACAGGACTTAAAATTTTTCTAACAGCTTATTTGTAAAGGAATGTAAAGACAATTAACTAGGCGATCGCATCATTGAAAGTTATAGCTAGGTTGGTCTTGAAGTAGCTTACAAAGCCTCAATCCATTACTTTTATCTAGTAGAAAAACTTTATATTTCGATGATCTTTTTAAAGAATACTGTTACAGAATATTAAGTCAAAGATCGCGTCAAAGTAAATTCATGTAGACTGTATTTCAACAGGCAAAATCAATCTTGCTTGTTCCATATTTAACAACAAATAGCACTTATAAAACAATGACCACAACCTTACAACGGCGCTCTGGCGCTAGCGTATGGGATCGCTTTTGCGAGTGGATTACCAGCACTGACAACCGTATTTATATCGGTTGGTTTGGTGTTTTGATGATTCCTACCCTGCTAGCTGCGACCACCTGCTTCGTAATTGCCTTTATCGCTGCTCCTCCTGTGGACATCGATGGTATCCGCGAACCAGTTGCAGGTTCTTTGATCTACGGAAACAACATCATCTCTGGTGCAGTTGTTCCTTCTTCAAACGCCATCGGCTTGCACTTCTACCCAATCTGGGAAGCTGCTTCCTTAGATGAGTGGTTGTACAATGGTGGCCCTTACCAGTTGGTAGTTTTCCACTTCTTAATCGGTTGTGCTGCCTACCTAGGTCGTCAGTGGGAACTTTCTTTCCGCTTAGGTATGCGTCCTTGGATCTGCGTAGCTTACAGCGCACCTTTAGCTTCCGCTACCGCAGTATTCTTGATCTACCCAATCGGTCAAGGTTCTTTCTCTGATGGTATGCCTTTGGGTATCTCTGGAACCTTCAACTTCATGATTGTGTTCCAAGCAGAACATAACATCTTGATGCACCC
>JBGTMK010000549.1:0-15756 GCA_041743605.1 Nostoc sp. | reverse complement strand
TGATGGGCGAGTCAAGTTAGGAACAACAACCCTAACTGAATCAGAATTTTCTAGTCAAAATGAGCGTATCCAAGAAATGATTAAGACTGGGGCGTTGATACCGCTATTGGTAGAACGGAAAGAACGCTTACAGGTAGTGCCAGCAAAATACGAGTGGGAAATTGGCGATCGCATTATCTACTTGTTACACGATCCTAGACCTAAGCTTTTAAAACGCTTATCTGGTGCTAACCAGTCTACTCGCCTCTCTTTAGAAAAGTTACCGGAAGTTGAAGAAGTCCCCCTCGCCAAAATATCTCAACTTTTCACTACTGACAACCCTGGCGTATAAAATGGCGGAGGTAATTTTAGATTTTGAATTTTGGATTTTACATTGAAGGAAAAATCTAAAATCTAAAATTGAATGACTCCTAACTCCTAACTTCCCACTCAGCTTGATACATTTGCGATTCCTGCCAGAGTAAGGCAGACAAATGCACTATGGCAAGGATTAGCGTCGCTACTGAAATCAGATAACTGTGGATTGTGTAAAGGTGTTCGACAGTAACTGTGTTAATCGCTCCACCCCCAGTCAGAATGTCGCGTAGTTGCCCACCAATCAAAGGAATGGCTTCGATGGTTCCTAGCTCAATGCTAAAACGCCAGTATCCTTCCTGAGTCCAATCTAGGATCATGGCTGTCCAATTCAGCCCGATCGCACTTAGGGTCAATAAAATCACACTAATCCAAGCAGCGAGCCAACTCTGGCGAAATTGCCGACCTAAAAACATCACCACAATTTGAATCAGAGCGATCGCAATTACTCCGTTACCAGCAATATCATGCGCTCTCAAAAACAACCAGCCGTAGGGTAGTTGTGTATTAATCATCTTTAAGGAGTTATAAGCTCCGCCGGCTGTCGGTTCGTAGTAAAAAGACAGCAGAACTCCGGTAGAAACATAAATTAAACACAGAGTCAAAATCACGACTGATAATATCGTCGCTACTCGTCGCAAAATCCTATCGAACTGGGTGCTTTGCATAGCTCACCCCTCCTGTTCTTAACTAGGTATTAATTATTATTACAATCTTAGCTAAGAAATATTAATAAATGTTGTTTTTATGAGAAAAACATAAAGTTTTTTAAATCAAATATTCCACCCAAGCTTTTAAGGGTTCTGGTGAACCATACCAAATCCCAGGACTTCTCGGAGAATGCCTCACGCCTTCAATCACCAGATTTTCTGCCCCTTCCAAGTGAGCAGCTTCAATGGGTGTGATTCCATCTCCCCAAGTGTTACCCTTACCACAGGTTAATTGGTAACTACTGTAAGCTAACCAACTACCACGCCGCCTTTCTCCAAAGATAGTTTTGCCAGCCACACAAACGTAACGAACATTTTTGTGAAAAGCTCCTGGGTAGTTATTGGTAACAAAATCTAGATTGAAACGCGTCCAGCGTTCTTGGCTAATGTGGGGTGTACCCAAGGTGATGAGAGTAGCAACCAGGGGATGGGCTTCCCAGAGAAATGATTTAACATTCCCGCGTACTAAATAGGGCTTTTCTCCCATGTAAATGCGGGATATCCAACCTCCGGCTGAATGACCAATCAAATTAACTTGAGTAGCATTATATTGCTGCAATGTATGCTTGATTGTGCGATTTAGTTGTTGCAAAATTGGCGTTACGGGTCTTCCTCCCAGTGTGGGGAGCCAGTCACGTCGTCGCAGTGGTACTGTCACCGTGGGAAAATCTAACTTCTGTAGGGCTTGTTCTAGTTGGCGGTAAGCGATCGCACTTTCTAGATATCCAGGCAAAATAATTGTCGGTAACGGCATTTGAAATTTTGGATACAATATTTAAGGGTTTGCAACTTTTTTACAAAAAATAATTGCAAGCAGATAGCTGAAATCCTTTTATAAAACCAAAATAAAACCAAAATAGCTTTGGTGGAGTTTATAACTAGAATGTCAATAAAATTGTACAACTTGCAACAGTTTTTGGGCTGCTGATGTGGTAGCATTTTCATGTATGGACTAGTCTTGGACAAGCAAGTGTGTCATCTACTACATAGGCTTAGTTGACTCGAAAACAGTAGAAAAAACAAGGCAACTTCAGCAGATGTTTTTGATGTAATCAGACTTGTACGTTCACTTAAACTTTATAGATATCCTAAATATAAATTTTAATTGTGTGCGTCATAACAATAAAAAATCAAAGGTAGTAACTTCTCAAAAATCTCTTTAGCAAGCTGAAATTGAAAGATATGCTCCAGTGTGATTGTTCAATCAATTAAAACTTGAATAAATGGCAATTTTAGCGTCTCGATTGCCAACAGAGGGAATTAATATCTACTTAGATAGATGCATATATCGCAAAATATTGCAATATAGTCGGAAAGAGAAAATCGCTAGTCAACTGCAACCGAGTCGAGTGAACGATAACAGCTATGTCTTACGTCTCCCTGCTGAAAAATATACCAGATATCTTAAGCCAGCCAATTGGGATAGCAGCTATAGCTTCTCTTGGCATCCACGGTGCGATCGCCATGATTGTCCCATTGATGCCTATGGAGTCTAACAAGCCCAAAGAAACAGCATCATCCAAAACAGTCGGACTTTTAGAATTGAGCCAAGCCGACCAAAACCGTTTGCCCCAAAGCACCCCCCAAATTGGTTTACAACAACTTCCTCCAATAGCACCACTTTCTGCTCCGAACTTCAACGCCCAAAGTGGATTACCCCCATTAGCGCCACCGCCATCGAGTCAGCTAGTACTGCCTCCACTACCCCCATCGTCAAATAACTATCAAATCTCTTCCTTGCCTCCAAGGCAGTCTTTGCGGATGATTCCTAGTACAAATTTGGGATTTGACGCATCTAAGATTGACAGTTCTAAATTCGATACCAGCCCTAAATTCTCTCCGTCAGTTCCCCGTGTAAATGATAGTGCCACTCAATACGAGCCACCTAAGCCTCTGGCTGTAAATAGGTTGCCAGAATTGCAGTCGCAGAATGTACCAGATGATATTCTGCAAAATGCCCAATCTCCAAACTTATCTGACACTAACCCCATTGCAACAGCACAGGTAAATACGACTTCACAAATGACGCAACCGGTAAATGATGCGTCTAAAATGACTCAAAACCAGCTGATAAATTCTTTAAAACAAGCTCCAAGGAGTGGCAATACTTTAATTGGAACCAGGGTAAGTACGCCTCAGACAGCTAATTTATCGGTAAAGGAAACTCAGCAGGCAATTGCACAGCTAGACTCTTACGCAAACCTGAGAAAAGAAGTCCAGCAACAATACCCCAATGCTGAACAAAAATCAGTTATCCGCCAAATATTACCCACAGATAAGCCAAATCTTGAAGGTGCTGTTTTGGGTGTATTAGTGGTAGATGCTGATGGCAAGGTCTTAGATATCAAATTTCAAGACAAGTTAGTTTCCCCTGAATTGCAATCAAAAGCAAGAGAATACTTTAACAAGCAATCCCCCAAGGGAGATAAACAGATCAGTTCTTATCCCTTTAACCTAGTTTTCCAAAATAACACTAGCAATACCACTGGGACTACTCAAGAGCAACAGCCCGCGTCATTATCTACACCGGGAATCAATAACAATCTGGTTATCCCCTCACCAGAAGCTACTTCTAAACCATTGCCTGATCTACGAATCAGAAATAATCAGCCTACGTCCTTACCAACAGGCACTCTCAAACCATTAGCTGCACCAGGAGTTAATAGTAATCAGCCTGAATTGTCACCGACAACTACTCCCAAACCATTATCTGAACTGCAAATCAGAAATAACCAGCCCACGCCTTCACCGGCAGCTAGTACTTCTCAACCGTTATTGTTGCCGAAAGTGAATAATAGTGAGGTTACACCCTCTACTGACTCGGATAAAAAATTAGTAGAACGGTTGCGCGAAGTGAAGGAAAACAGACAAAAGTCTAATCCAGAAAAATAATCACTCGTTGCTCAAAGCTGAGGAACTAGCGATCGCTTCGCTAGTTCCTCAGCCATATACTTAGCTTTGAAAAAGGGATTGGGGACTGGGAAAATAGGCTTAAAACCCTTATCAATGACAAATAACAGCCCCCACCAGTTAGCTTTACAGCACTTCCGGCAGCTATGAGGTACATTCTCAAGGCTGAAAGCTATGCTAGGAGAGGGGCAAGGAGAAAACTGTATTGCATAATAGCGGGAAGCGCTGTAATTGCGCCGACTTACTAGCTACTTTACCAGCCTTGTTCTGCATTTTGAAAAACGTAAGCAGCTACCTCCAGAATTTCCTCAGAACTTAACTTACCTTTAAAGGCAGGCATGGCATTTTTCCCATTTTGTACTTGGTGAATAATTGCCTGGATTGAATCTTGATCATAATTTTCTAGGTACTTTGACAATGCTTCCTTTTTCAAGGTTTTGTGGCTAATCAGGATGTTACCGCCACCTATATGGCAAGAAGCGCAGTTAGCCTCGAAAATTTTAGCACCGTTGAATGATTGGGCAGCTAGTGCTGGACTAATGAATGTCAATTTTAATATGGCGATCGCCAACAGTAAAATTAATAAAAGTATTTTCAACAGAACTTCCTCGCAACAAGCCTCCAGCAAGAGTATAAACGCGATTAATCCTCGATGAAGTCAAATTTGATCAAAATTGGCGGTAACAAATTCACCCCTCCATCGCCACAGCTTGTTTAGGGTCTGAGGGAAGGATAGAACTCACTACCGCCATTTATGCATTTTGTGGATCACTCTAAGAGCGTGGCGTGTTGCGATGAGCTAATTTCACTGAGTAATCTATCTCGTGTCAAAAGCTGATGTTTCTAGCCTTCGACAGTGATTGTACCAACCATGCCAGCACCACGATGAGGAGTGCAGTAGAAAGTGTAGTTACCAGCAGGTGCGTCTGCAGGAAAGGTTGTTGTTGTAGTTTGACCAGGATTCAACAGCAACTTTGTATGAGACAGGGATTGTGCTAAAGTAGCGTCCTTACCAGGGTTTTTGGAAGGATCAAACACAACATTGTGGGGAGCAAGTTTGTTGTTCACCCATTCCACTGAGTCACCTGGTTTAATAGTCAACTTTTTCGGTTCAAATTGCAGTAGTCCTTTATCGCTACCTAATTTCACCTTGTAGGTTTCAGCTGAAGCGCTGGGAGTAAAAATAGCAAAGCTGCTAACAACTAAAAGGATTGTCAACACAGCTAAACTAAGGCGTCGCAAGCTTGCCGAAATTAATTTCATTGCTCTCTCCTAACATATAATCTTATTTCCTTTCTCATTTTAAATAAAATCAACGCCAAATATGACAATCTGTCATAGATAAATTTTTTTTTTAAGAATAGAGAGAAATTTCTTGCAAAAAGCTGTGCAATTCAGTAGGGAATGGGGAATGGGGAATGGGGAATGTGTTCTTTCTTCCCAATGCCCTATTCCCAATGCCCTATTCCCAATGACTCAGTACTAATTTCGAGATTTAGTAATAGATTTTCCCGCCTCCCCACTTAGTGCCAACGATTTTGGGTTGTAAGAGAATATGACCGGCGATCGCTTCCAAGTCATCATCTGTCAGATTTCGCATTGCTGTGAAAATATCTGCACTTTTGATACTAGGGTGTATTTCGGAAATTTCTTCTTCGCCGTCGTAAGTAGTGGGATTTTTCAGGTAATCCACCAAGCCTTCAACGTTATTACGGTTGGGTGTTGCCAGTGCCAAATCCTCTGGAGTTAGTCCCACATTCTGGTTTGTCTTGGTAACTCCCCCAGCATGACATTGGGCGCAAGCGTAATTAAATAAGCGTTTGCCTTCTTTGACTTGTTTAAGGCTGAGTACAGTGACCTCACCTTGAGTATTTAATGGCACTGTTCGGGTAGCTTTGTCCAGTTCTACTGCTGTCGCGCTACCGACAAGCAATTGAAACGAGAGTAAAACAGTGGCCACAACAACGCCAATTAGTCTTCTAAACATGTTTCCCCTTAAAAATTTTGACTCTCAACACAGCTAAGAACGCGATTCTCAATCTCCAAACTGCTAATTGCTAATGACTGATTATTTTTTGCCATTAGCTATCAGTGATTAGCCAAAGTCGAGATAACCCTTCAGGTTACTTCGTTATCACCTACTGAGTCGCTAGTACCTTTTGGGCGTATTTCAGACGATGATATATGGGAAATAATTGCCTTTGCATCTTCTAACGCCAAACGAGTCTTTTGGTGTTTGTAGGCGATTCCCAGTTGGTTGCACAGAGAAAACACTTGTTCTACAGGAATGCTGTAGTCGGCTGATATCTCTGCGATCGATAGGTCTGCAAAACCCATAATGCTTGTTAACTAATAGATAGAGATTGAGTCTCTGTAATACCAATATCACGTTAGGAGTGCAATTTGTTGCCCAAAATACTGTTTAGGGAATGGGGCATGGGGCAGGGTAAGAATTTTTAACTCTTGACTAATGACTAATGACTATTAACCTTTTCCCCCGGTAAAGGTGACGCTTTGAATAAAGTAACGGTTAAAAAAGGCGTAAATACCTAAAGCGGGCAGAGTGAAGACCATAGAAGCCGCCATAATGTAGTTCCAATAGCTTATGTATTGACCTTTAAAGGTGTTCAGCCCCAAGGGAAGGGTAAACATTTCTGGGTCAAATAGGATAACTATAGGCAGTAAAAAATTATTCCAACTCCCCATGAATACAAACACTGCCTGTGCTGCTAGTGCTGGTTTTGCCAAAGGTAAGACAATATATCGGAAAATCCCAAAGGTATTTAAGCCATCCAGTTGCGCTGCTTCTTCTAGTTCTTTAGGAAAATTAACAAAAAACTGCCGCATCATAAAGATAAAAGTGGCATTGACCATGCTAGGCACAATCATGCCTTGGTAAGAATTCAGCCAGCCGATCGCTTTTAAAATCAAAAATGTCGGAATTAGGGTGATTTGCGCCGGTACTGCCAGCACAGCCAAAATGAGGAAGAACCAAAAGCGTTTGCCTACAAAGCGCAGTCTTGCCAAGGCATAACCAGCCATTGAGTTTAATAACAAGTTTAAAAGCGTGACGCTAATGGCGATCGCCACACTGTTGAACAACCAGCGCCAAAACAGCGGTTCTTGGAGAAAGATTTGCTTGTAGTTATCGAGAGTAAAATTCTTGGGGAGAAAATTGGGTTCACCACTGACAATCTCTGTTAGCGGCTTAAATGATGCTGAAAGTGCCCAGAGAAAGGGTATTAGGGTAATAATGGCATAGAGTGTCAGCAAGACGTATAACAGGGCTTTGAGCCAGGATAAGCCAGAGGTGTTAGTCAAATGCGTTCGCCTCCGAAAAGTCGTCGCTGGATTAAAGTAATGGCAATGATGACTGCTGCTAACAAAAATGCGATCGCAGCTGCATATCCCATTTGTAAATTCCGAAACACAGCTTGATAAATCAGCAGCACCACAGTTAAGGTAGCGTTATTTGGCCCACCAGTACCCCCAGAGAAGATGTAAGACTGGTCAAAAAGTTGAAAAGTCCCAATCACCCCCACTGCTACCACAAAGAAGGTTACAGGCTTAAGCAAAGGGAGAGTAATGTGGATAAATTGCTGCCACCCATTTGCGCCATCAAGTTCCGCCGCTTCATAAAGTGTTTGGGGTATATCTTGTAACGCCGCCAGATAAATCACCATAAAAAACGGCGCGGTTGACCAAATGTTCATGATCATAATGCCTTTGAGCGCAACTGCTGGATCGCCCAACCAGTTATAAGTAGGTAGCCCGACAAAAGCGAGAAAATCGTTTAGTAACCCATCAGTGTTATAAATCCACATAAAGATCAGTGTCAGCACTGCTGAAGAAGTTACCGTGGGCAAAAAGTAGAGGATACGCCACCAGTTTTTACCACGAATCCCCGAATTCAGAGTTACCGCCAGAGTTAAAGCTAGGATAGTTTGAGTTGGCACAACAATGGCTACGTATTCTGCGGTGTTTCTCAAAGCGATCCAAACCCTTTCATCTTCAGCTAATCGTGTGAAGTTGCGAAAACCGATGAACTCGTACTCAATACCGCCAAGAAGTTGAACTTTTTGCAAAGAAAGAAAAATGGCGTAGAGAATGGGTAAAACTACAAAAGTCCCCAACACTAGAATGGTGGGCATCATGAACATATACCCAGCCAAGTCTTCTGTGATATTCCACCTAGGGTTACTGTGCCGTCTGCTGATTTCAAACACTATTGAACCTCCATCTAATCCCGCACTAACCCGGCTGTAGCGATGGGTAGTGCATGATTATTTATCGTACTCTGGGACATCGATCTAGTTTGACAATCCGATACCATACCTGATGACCACGAAATGAGATAAAACCTTCAAGGGCAGAAGTATTAGACATGGCACAAAAACTATTTGACATTATAATAGTCAAATATACGTAGACAAAAATAGCAAATGGGGATCATCCACCCAAGAATAATTGATTACCACGGCATTTCAGCAACTCAAGCACAGCTAGATTTTGCCATAGGATTTCTAGATGAAGATATTCCCCTTTACGTTGACCCTTTTCTTTTATGGAAGTCTCCCTCGCAACAAGACCAATCACTTCATACCTCTATAATTAATTCCTTTAATAACCTAAACTTTCTTGTTCAGAAAGGCAAAATAGATCAGGCTCGTGACAGCCTCATTCTTGCATCTGAATGCCAATAGATTGGACTGGGATTGTCAAAAAAACGAAAAGGTATAAAAATTAGCCGTAATAAAGCAGATGAAATTCTCTCTCTATTTCAGAAAATTCCTGAGTATGGAAAATACGGATTTGTTCACTTTGAAGAAATCCAGTTCTATGTAGATGGAATTGCGAAAGATCGCATCAGTGATATTTGTTGTAATTTTATTAAATCATTTTTGATAGACTTTACAATACAACAGTGCGAACAACTAGGAATACCAATTGATAAAGCTGTTGTTTCTGGAGTTTATGACTATCGTAAAAATTCATTTATCCTAGATCAGGAAATAACATTGCCTGTGAATCCTGAAACCAAAGGTAATAGTTCAGGCTATGTCCTATTAGAATATGACTATAGTCATGACTATGGTTATTATGAAATCAATTTCCAAAAGTAAACTCAAATCTCAACTTCTTGAGTTCTTACGACTTGTAGAGTCAGAGGGAGAAGAAATTGTAGTTACCGATCACGGTAAGCCAGTGGTGAAAATTTCCAAATACGCACAAACACCTTCAACAGAGGAGTTATTTGGGGAAATGCGCGGTAAAGTAAAGTACTTTGAGGATTTAACTACACCAACCACTGAGGAATGGCCACAATTGTGAAGATAGTCCTTGACACTTGTGCCCTAATCTGGTGGAGTTTAGATCCAGTCAAACTTTCTGAACAAGCTAAAGAAGCGTGCAACCAGATGGAAAGGGATAAAAATGGTCTTGTCCCTTCCATAGCTATATGGGAAATTGCGATAAAAATCAAAAATAAAAAACTAGATTTAGGAGTCAATCTTAACGATTATGTAGTAAGGCTGAAAAAGTCTAGTACCGTTCAGATTGTACCCATTGATGAAAATATTTGGATGGAAAGTGTCAATTTAGAATGGGGTCATCGAGATCCAGTAGATCGAGTTGTTGTTGCACTAGCCAGAAGTAATCAAGCTGCAATAATTACATCTGATAAGGAAATAGCAAATTTCTACTCAGAAGTAATTTGGTGAAAGCAAGAAAGATTCTTACTCCATCGCCCTAATTTGCTGATTAGCTTCATTCTCTGCTTTCAGCATTGCTTGTTTTAATGGTTGTTGTCCCAACAAAGCACTGACAAACTGGTTATCAAAATTATTCACGATCGCACTTGGATACTGACCTACTTGCCACGGTGTAGCATAATTAACACCCGCCACTAATGGCGATCGCAACGGATCTTGGTCATAGCCCAAATTTTTTGCTACTGATTTACGTGTTGGCAAAGCAAACCCTGTTCCTGTCCACTTTTGCATTCCTTCTTTACCTGTGAGATAAGAAATCAACTCCCAAGCTTCGGCTTTGTGTTGTGCTTGCTTATTCATCACATAGGCAACTGTAAACACCATCGTGCCTTTTTTGTCATTAATCGTAGGCACTGGTGCAGTAGCAAACTCTACTTGGGGAAAGGTTTCAGTTAAGTAAGGAATTGCCCAGTTACCCTCAATCACCATTGCCACTTTACTCTGACCAAACATTTCACTACCTGAGTTTGTCCCCACATCAGATTTTTGGGCAGAGGAACGGTCTTTTTGATACTGATCTATCACTAACTCTAAACCCTGTAAACCTGCCTCACTAGCAAAGGTAGCAGAACCATTTTGATCAACGAGTTGTCCACCAAAGGCTTTAATTTTATAAGCCTGACGCGCTAATTCTGGAATTTCTCCAAAGCCGTATTTGTTAATTTTGCCTGTCAATTGTTTCGAGTAATTACGTAATTCATCCCAAGTTGCTGGCGGACTACTCAGGCCTGCGGCAGCGAAGGCTTTTTTGTTATAAAACAGAGCAAGGGTGGAATAGTCTTTGGGAAGTCCATAAATCTGGTTCTGATATTTAAAGCTGTTGAGCAGGGTATCCTCGAAGTCTACTAGGTCAAATTTGGGAGTGATATAACTATCCAACGGTTCCAGGACATTTTGACTCATCAAAAAAGGAGCTTCCAGCGCATCCAAATAAAAAACATCAGGTGCGGCTTCCCCAACTAAACGAGTTTTGATTACATCCATGTATTGGTCGGCAATTACCTCATATTTGACCTTAATCGTTGGATATTGCGCCTCAAAGTCTTGCAGTACTTGTCTCAAGAGCTTTTGCTCAACGGGAGAGCCTCCCCAACCACTGAGTTTAATGGTGATTGCGGTAGATGCTAACGGTTTGCTTGGCAATTGTAGGCTTTGACAAGCAATAATAGCGATCGCGATCGCCATCACTAGTCCCAAAAAATTAAATAATCTTTTCTTGATCACAGACAGATAACAGTCTCTCTCTTCTTACTTATAGCTTCTGTTCTTAGGGAGTGATATTTTACTTATTTGAAAATTTTGTTGAGAATTGCAAGCTAAAATAACGAAAATTATCAGCAATGCTAATTAAAGCATACTGAGTTCCTTTACAACCGGATTTATCCAGGGTGCTTCACCCATAAACATAGATTATGGATTCTGTTCAGGTTGAAACAACTGCGCCGCTGATTCTGGAATTTCCCCAGATTGCTTCACCGCCTACAACACTTTCTCCAAACTCTCGAATTCCCAAGGATATTATTCGCACTAGTTTAAAAGCTTCCACCGCGGATTCTGTTTTAGCAGCAGTTTACTCTCTTGGAACTGGCGGGATTTTACTCTGCAATTTCTTGGTGGAATTGGGTGCTAGTCCAGTGGTATTTGGGATGCTGTCTTCTATCCCCATGTTGGTCAATCTTGTTCAGCCGTTGGGTGCTTACTTGTCTGAACGTAGTACCAGCCGCTTTCAATATTCTCTGCGTACACACGGAATTGGGCGGCTGCTATGGCTGGTTTTAGTAGTTGGTATTGTAGGCGTAAGCTGGGGAGTAATTAATACTCACCAGTTAGTAATATTGACACTCTTAATTGTTCTATTCAGCAATCTTTTGGGAGGACTAGGAAGCGCATCGTGGCTAAGTTGGGTGGCAATGATAGTTCCCCGGCGATTACGAGGCAGGTATTTTGGGACACGCAATAGTGCTGCTAGTCTAACTAATTTCGTTTGTGTACCAATGGCTGGTCTATTTGTATCACATTGGTATGGGGGAACTCTACAAGGTTATGGGATTGTTCTGCTGGTAGGCATAGTGTTTGGAATTATGGGATTGGGGTGTCAGTATTTCCAGGTGGATATGAATCCCCAATCGCAAAACACTTACTATAGCAAGTTCCCTGAAACCAATGAGATTCAGCCAGAGGTTGCAAAAGATGAGTCTTATAGTACACCTACTCCACAAAACCAATTAGCTAACAGCGTCTGGAAAAACTCTAATTTTTTGATGTTTCTGCTATATTTCAGCTTCTGGACACTTGCTGTTAACCTCAGCGCTCCTTTTTTTAACCTTTATATGCTCGACACACTAGATTTAGATGTGAGCTATGTAACTATCTATAACAGCCTTCAGGCGGGGGCGACTTTGCTGATGCTTATTCTGTGGGGAAAATTAGCAGACAAGATAGGTAATCGTCCCATCCTCATCTGTATTGGGATTTTGGTTGCAGCCACACCGTTGCTGTGGCTGGGTATTGGTGTTAATCGCCTTGATCTCTGGTTGTGGTTGCCACTTTTACACATTTTTATTGGAGGCACTTGGGCGGCGATTGACTTGTGCAGCAACAATATACAATTGGGCATTGCCCCAACTCAAAATCAGTCTATCTATTTTGCGATCGCAGCTGCCGTTGCTGGAGGGAGTGGTGCTTTAGGCATAATGATAGGCAGTTTCATCGTTCAATTTGCTCAGTTTGGAGGCTTACTAGGGTTGTTCGCCCTCTCTAGCATATTCCGACTACTAGCGGTTGTTCCACTCATGTTTATCCAAGAGCCGGGGAGAGGATGAGATGGATGAGGAGGATAATGTAGTATTTTTTCCTTGTCTCCCCCTGCTCCCCCTGCTCCCCCTGCTCCCCCTGCTCCCCCTGCTCTATTCTGCGGCGGTAGAAGTCAAGGACATTGTTTCCCACAACACCATGTGAGGTGTTGTTAATACAGGCTGGTGTAGAGCAATCAGCTGGGCTAGGGTATTCTTTAATTGGGTACGAGGTACGATATCATCAACAAAACCATGCTGGAGCAAATCTTCAGCAGTCTGGAAATTTTCGGGTAGTTTTTCCCGCAGGGTTTGCTCAATCACTCGCCGACCAGCAAAACCAATGGTTGCCTTGGGTTCTGCCAAAATTATATCGCCCAACATTGCAAAACTAGCGGTAACACCGCCCGTTGTCGGATTGGTCAAAACGGGAATATATAATAGTCGGGCATCTTTGTGGCGCTGTAAGGCTGCGGAGATTTTTGCCATTTGCATTAGAGAAAGCATACCTTCTTGCATTCTCGCGCCGCCGGAGGTGCAGACGATAACTACAGGATATCGTCGTTGAGTGGCTTGCTCAATCATGCGGGTGAGTCTTTCTCCCACCACCGAACCCATACTACCACCCATAAAACGGAAGTCCATAACCCCAAGGGCAATGGGCAAACCATTGATTTGACCTAAACCAGTTCTAACTGCGTCTATTAAGCCAATTTTATCTTGTGTTTCCCGCAAGCGATCGCTGTAGAGTTTGCGATCGCGAAATTCTAGCGGATCAGTGGGACGCAAATGCTCATCCAGCGGTTTCCAGGTATTGTGATCTATTAATTGACGGATGCGCTCATCACTATCTACCCGATTGTGATGACCACATTCAACACAAACCATCTGATTGGCTTTCAGGTCTTTTGTATATGCCAACACGCTACACTTAGAACATTTATGCCACAGACCATCAGCAATTTCACGTTCTTGGCGTTCGAGGCTGGTAGATCCTGACTTCCGTCGATTTGCAAACCAATCAAATAGAGACTTTAAACCACGTGATTCTTCGTTGTTAGCCATTTTTTATTTTATTTTAAGTGGGTATGAGGTCGAAAAGATGTTAAACCGTATTGGGTTGTCCTTAGTCAAGAGTCATTTGTCTTTACTAATGACTAATTACTACATCGTTAAACTACGCTTTTAAGCAATTCAGACCTTAATTTTGATCTTTGGTTGCCAGCTTAACGAAAATACTTATGCCAATACAAGTCTCTTGCTCTTTTTTTCAGCAGACTTAATTATATGGACGTACTGACAACGCCATGAGAATACCAACCTCCAAATAAGATGCTTTCCCCCTCCTACCCAAATCAATTATTCGTATTGCTAGGTTCTGAACAAGCAGCATCTGTTGCACTAGCTATGCTTGCCAACGGTTAATCGTCGTTAAGAGGGTAATACAAGTCACAAGCTGAATATTATCAAAATGTGAAGGGCTGATGGGGTAATGTTGGTTACAGTCACGAATTATAAATATTTTTTATGAATCGGCATTGGGAGGAGGCAGGGGGGCAGGGAGCGGGGAGCAGAGGAGAAAGAGATAATTTTATTATTCTCTCTCTTGCTTCTTCTCCACTCCAACTTAAGACGCTGGAAAAAATAACCGCAGGTAGCTTGACAAAATAGCTTCTCCGCTAAATAGGGTAATCACAGATCCTAAAGCCAGAAAAGGGCCAAAAGGCATCTTTTGTCCTAACTTTTGTCGTGATGTTTCTTGATTTGCCGCTTTGCGTCTACGTATAATAACACCACTGCCAATTAACGCTCCCAGCGCACAGGCAATAAAACTAGCTAAGAGTAAATATTTCCAGCCTAACCAGGCTCCCATCATGGCTGCTAACTTGGCATCACCTGCGCCCATTGCAGTTTTACCAAAGGCAATTGAACCTAGTAGTGCGATCGCATCAAATAGCCATAAGCCTAATACTGCACCAACTATCGCCATTATCAGGTGATTTACCAATGCCACAAAACTACCTTCTGGTAGAAAACCAACTACCATTTGAAACAAAATCCCTACCACTAAACCCGACTGAGTAAGTGGGTTGGGTAGGGTCATTGTATCGAGATCAATGAGCGATAGTGCCAATAACCAACTGCAAAAAGCCCAATAGCCTATTGTTAAAATCGAAACTTGAAATACTAAAAAAATTAGTAAAAAAATTATGCCCGTTACCCCTTCTACCACGGGATAACGGACAGAAATTTTGCTTTTGCAATATCGACACCGCCCTCTTAAGGAAATCCAGCCGAATACTGGTACATTGTCGTAAGCTTTTAGCTGGTTTAAGCATTTAGGACAACGAGAAGGCGGCCAAAGAATCGACAACCCAGCAGGTAGCCGATAAACAATAACATTGAGAAAACTGCCAATAGATGCACCCAAAGCAAAGACTATTACACTCGCCGGGATGGCGAACAAAATGTCCATAGAGTCATTTGTCCTTTGTCATTAGTCATTTGTCATTTGTCCTTTGTCATTTGTCCTTTGTCAATGACTAATGACCAATAACTAATGACTAATGACCAATGACTAATATATGTGTGATTCAATTTGACTTAGGGGTACAAAACACTCTTGAGGTAAAAGAACTGGTTGGTTAGTGAAAATAACCTTACCTCGATGATTCACACGATTAATTGCTACACCGGAAGGTTGCCCAGCTATTTCGGGATGTACTTCACAGTGAGTGTAGTAAATCTGCCCAGCGGCTCTGATTACGGCGGGATCAATCAGAGGCGATTGGTTCTTCGGGGCGGTAAAATTTGCTTGTCCTTGTCGTAATGCGTACACTATCGACTGTTATTTGATTGCTAGATTTCCCTTTAGTCTACCCGAAACTTATAGCAAAGGTTGCCAAATTGCCCAAGTTGCTCGACAAAATTATTTTTGTTCAATAGCCTTAATGAGTGAGTCTCCCATAGCGCGGCAACCAAGGAGATTTTTTCCTGGGGAAATTATGTCTCCAGTGCGATCGCCTTGTTCTAAAACTTGCAATACGGCTTGTTCGATGTGATCTGCCGCTTTGGGTTGGTCTAAACCGTAGCGCAACATCATCGCCGCACTCAAAACCTGTGCTAAAGGATTTGCCTTATCCTGTCCGGCAATATCAGGGGCGGAACCATGAACTGGTTCAAACACACCAGGCCCAGAAGCGCCCAAACTAGCTGAGG
>JBGTMK010000548.1:0-5462 GCA_041743605.1 Nostoc sp. | reverse complement strand
AGAAGAACCATTGCAGGATAGTAGCAAATTTATATTGTTCAGCAACAGTCAGCATTTGATGAACCACATTACGATCAGAGGATTGAATGCTAGTCTGAGGGGAATGTGTACCCTCTGTCTGGGGAGCCAAGGTGGGAGCCTCTGTACTAGTATTATTAACTTCGTAAGCTAAATTCTGGGATTTTACTAACTCCAGATGTCGCTCCCAAATTATGCCAAATACTACTAGCCCTGGTGAAAGCACTGCTAAGGTAACGACGAAAACTGTAAGAACATTTAAAAATTTGGCTTTCATCTTGGCTCTCCCTTGCTAGGTAGTATGCACCCAGTAAGAAAATATCTTTTGCTGTTTAGCTAAAGTAGTTATATATTTCTACCTCTCAAACAGTTTTGATATTAAAATATGTGTAAACGGTAATTTTCATACTTGTTAGTTCTCAGTTATTTTTCTCATCACCACTGATTACTGACTCATGAAAAGTTACCAACTTTTTCACAAAATGTAGGATTATTCAGTCAGAAATAACGCACTTAGATTCTGGAACCTGCTTGCATCCTAGTCTCAAAAGAGAGATTAAGAAGTCCCCCCTAGTTCACTCAGCTTGCGCTCAGGAATGTTGGGGGGTAGAGGGGAATCTCTGCGTAAATCCTATACGATTTATATCAGCCGCTCTCCACCAAACAGTTTACTCTAGCCCTGTTAAGATTATTAAATTCATTAGAATAGTACTCAAAGGCTGTAATTCCCATCTGATAAGTCTTATAAAAATTAATTGGGGTATGGGTGCTAGTGTTTTTGAGGCGAGGTTCTAGTGTTTTTGAGGTGGGGTTCTGGTGTTTTTGTACTCAACCTAAAAGCAATGTAGACAATGATTAAGGACTGTTTTCGATGCAATTTTTGACGGCTAAAATCTGCACTCAAAAGAGAATACCAATGCCTCTTGCTCAAGATAGACTAATAATTTAGGAAAAACAATTAAATGTTTGGGAAGTAGATTATCTTTCCATAACAAATAGAAAAAATGGTGAAAATTATTCATATATACAGAATTACAGAAATCGAATCTCAACCCAAGAGACAATAGTCAGCAATTCCAAATGGTAAAATAGAAGGATGCTTCCCTAGTCCTCTGCTGAAGTGAGAATCAATCGGAACATCTCATAAAAGTTCTTCCTAAACTTTCATGTTATGTGGTTTAGTTAGAATACATAGTATATGGACTCATTGACACTACACTACAAATTAAATACACAAAAGCTTATTGTTATAAGTAAATACTCTGTACTAAGATTTAGGATTTTAGGAGTTAAATAATGCGGATTGCTCAAGACATAACAGAACTGATTGGACGAACTCCTTTAGTTCAATTGAACAAGATTCCCCAAGCTGAGGGAGTAGTAGCAAGGATAGTTGTCAAATTAGAAGGTATGAACCCAGCGGCTTCGGTGAAAGACCGCATTGGGTTAAGTATGGTACTCTCAGCAGAAGCCGCTGGCTCAATTTCTCCTGGAAAGACCATTTTAGTTGAACCTACTTCAGGTAATACAGGAATTGCTTTGGCGATGGTAGCAGCAGCGCGTGGCTACCGTTTGATTTTGACAATGCCAGAGACGATGAGCCAAGAACGACGAGCTATGCTCAGAGCTTATGGTGCGTCTTTGGAGTTGACACCAGGTGCTGAAGGAATGCGGGGAGCAATTCGCAAAGCCGAAGAAATTGTTGCTAATACTCCCGATGCTTTTATGTTGCAACAGTTCCGCAACCCTGCTAATCCCAAAGTTCACCAGGAAACCACCGCCGAAGAAATTTGGGCAGATACAGACGGGGAAGTAGATATCGTCATTGCTGGGGTAGGTACTGGTGGGACGATTACTGGGATTGCAGAAGTACTCAAACAGCGCAAGCCGACTTTTAAAGCGATCGCAGTTGAACCCAGCAACAGCCCAGTTCTCTCTGGTGGTGAAGCTGGCTCACATAAAATTCAAGGTATTGGTGCGGGATTTATCCCAGATGTTCTCCGCCTAGAATTAGTTGATGAAGTAATTAGAGTCAGCGATGAACAAGCGATCGCTTATGGACGACGTTTGGCAAAAGAAGAAGGCTTATTGTCTGGAATATCTTCTGGTGCAGCTTTGTGTGCTGCAATTCAAGTAGGTAAACGTCCAGAAAATGCCGGACGTTTAATCGTGATGATTCAGCCTTCCTTTGGTGAACGTTACCTCAGCACACCTATGTTTCAAGATTTGTCCTTAGAAACTGCTGGCGTCCGTTAAGGAGATAAGGGGAGGTGAGGGAAATTTTTGAAAATTTCCCCTTGCATAAACCCAAAAAAATAATCTCACCCCGCCTTTGACTTACGTCAAAACCCTGGATTTACCCCCCTTAGTCCCCCCGATGCAAAGGGGGGAAGCCGGAAATCTAGTTCCCTCCCCTTTGCAAGGGGAGGTTAGGGTGGGGTAAAACCAGATTCGTAAACTACTTCAGACTTGTATATACACCGTAGCCCCGCTTGCGGGGAGGGGTTTTAGGGGACTTTTGTAAGAGGTCTAATGCTTACAGCCACCTTCCTTATGGTGTTTATGGCCATGATCATGACCATGACCGTGGGAGCAGCCTTGCAAATTCTCCTTCATCAGATTGTCGCTGATTTGTTGCAAGGATTCATCCACAGCTTGTAAGCCAATCCAAGCATCAATCTTTTGTACATCAAATCCGACCTCGCGCTGTTCGCCTACTTCTAACAAAGGACGGCGAATCAACAACGGCTCTTTCAGCATCAGCGCCAAAGCGGTTTGTTCATCCACTTTTTCAGGAACCACCTCACCAGATTTTACCTTTGGGGCGGAAGGATTAAACCATTCAGCTACGGGGCGATCGCCAAAAAATGAGCGCAACCGTTCAACTGTCCAAGGTTCTGTTAGCAGGTTGTATGGTATCACCTCATGACCGGCAGCTGTGAGCAAAACTTTTTGCTTAGTACCACCTTTACAGCCTGGTTTGCTATAGAAACTTACTCTTGCCATGCAATTATCTCCTAATTACTCAATTGTTTGTAGTTGGCGCTTTAGCGCTAAAGCGTCTAACTATCAACCCTGACGATGCCTAATTAAAAATTCCTAGCCTGATGATTCACTAAGTCAAACTCAAATCTCTCATCTGGATCAGTTTCGCCGTAGATATTAAAAGTCACAGTTGGTTCATCACCCATTGCTTCTACACTGTGAATTGCATCAGGAGTGAAGCTAATAATATCCCCTGGCAATAGAGTTATCTCTCCAGTCTGTTCAATTTTGTCCTGAAATTCTGGGCTATGAGTGCGTCGCCAAAAAGTATTTTTTTCCTCACCTTTTAACAACGCCACTATTCCCCATGTCCCATGATTATGAATGGTTGATCGGGTTCCCGGTGCAAATGTTACTGTTTGCACGGTCAACGGAAAACCCAATTCATCATATAGGAGTAAAACAGAGCTTCCTGTTTTGGGTGAAGGCTCTAAATGTTGACTTTGCACCCAGTAGGAATTTACTATCAAACGCCTTACGAGCATCCGAATTTCTGGCAGACAATTGGCTTCATTGTCACCACTATTGAGAACATCTTCCACCTCAGTTAAAAACCGATAAAGGCGGTAATTTTCTCTCAATAAATCCCATGCTCTCACAGATTTACAGGCTTGATACTGACCGTCTCCCGTTAGCAGCCAATCCCTACCTTTCATAACTTTTAAATTGATAACGGCGAAGATTGGATGATCAGGATCGGAGAGACATTAGGAATATTACCTACAGGAACTTTAGTAGGTATGGTGATAGGAGGAAAGATAGAGTTACTATCAGTAGCCGCTCCTAACAGGGAGTAAGAGGAATATGATCTGGTAGATAACCAATTGTTCATGATTGTTCACCTTGACTTTTGATTGCTGACTAATTAATCATCTTCTTCTGGCGGACGTGTCAAAATATCCAGCAGAATCCCGGCACCAAAATCATTTTTGTCATCTATCTGTTTGACTCTGGTGCTGATTTGTTTTGCTTCCTCGATTGCCCCTAAATTTGCTAGTACTAATCCAGAAGCAGCATAAGCATTTAAGTACAATCGAATTTGTGGGTCTTCTTTGCGATTGACTAATATCGGCTTAAGTTGCTCCCAGTCATCAGGTAATTTTTCTAGTTCTTTAATTTTATCTAATAATTTGATTGTTGTTTGTAGTGCAAGAGAATAATTATTTTTATAATAGAAAAATCTATATGCTGCTACCAATACATCTGTATTTTCACCAGTCTGTGCTAAAGCTTGTTGAATATACTTTTCCGATTCTGATGTGTTTTCCCAGTTTTGTGCAGCTAAAATTAATAGATTTTTGATATCTTCTGGAACCTCGAACCATGAGAATTGGTTTGTATTAGCTTGCATATTGGTAACTGGGGAGTGGGGAGTAGGGAATAGGGAGTGGGGGAGATGAGGGTGTGCTACATACCCTATTTAATAAAACAAAGTAAGAACGTAGACTAAGGTAAAGAGAAGAATAGCAATAGGCAGTAGGGAATAGAAATATTCACCACTTCCTACTCCCCACTCCCTTTTAAAACAAAGTAAGAACGTACACCAAGGTGAATAATACAATCCAAATAATGTCTACGAAGTGCCAGTAAATTTCTGTCATTTCGATGAAAGTATGATTGGTTGCAGAATATTCACCGGGAAGACGCGATCGCCACAATACTCGTAATATCAATAACAGTCCCACAAAAACGTGCAAACCGTGGAACCCAGTCATGATATAAAAGCAGTTGGCGAAGACGTTGGTGGTCAGTCCGTATCCTAATGTTGAGTACTCATAAACTTGACCACCCAAGAAAATTGCCCCCATGATTGCAGTAATCGCATACCACAGTTGCATTCTCTTGACATTATTCTTTTTAATCGCCTTATCACCGAAGTGAATCACGAAACTACTAGACACCAGAATAATGGTGTTAATCGTCGGTACAAGTAGTTCTACTTCAGTTTCTTCTGGAGGCCAAACTGCTGTAATACCTCGGAAAAACAAATAAGTGGCAAAAAATCCGCCAAACATCAGGGATTCAGAGGCGAGGAACGTCAAAAGTCCCCAAACTCTTAAATCGGGATGTTCTTCGTGTCCTGCACTGTGATCTTCGCTTGTCGTAGCTATGGTCATATTGTTTACCCTTAAAGGTGAAGCGTCGGGCAATTGAATTCTTCACAATCTTGATTCTCTTGTGGGATGGGTGTCTCACCCGTCTTAGATTCAGGGCGAGCAGGATGCCATTGGTGTCAACTTAAGCCAAAAATAGCGTACTGATTGGGTGTTGTTCACCCGCCAGGGATTGTAAATCCCTGACTAATTGCTCAAGTCTACTGAAGTAGACTGAAAATTTTTGCGCTATGAAGTCCTCTTCAGAGGACTTTAGCTATGAGACAGGGATTTACAATCCCTGGC
>JBGTMK010000547.1:0-4935 GCA_041743605.1 Nostoc sp. | reverse complement strand
AAGGAAAATACAACCTGAATTTTTGCAGGTTGTACCAATGGAACGCTTAATGCAGATTCCAACTCTGGCAGAACTTCTGCAAATCGCTCAAGCTTGGATAGCTCCTCAACAATCGGTTGAATCTTCTCAAAGCATTTCTTCGACTCAACTCACCACTATTTCGCAATCCCAGCAAAAAGCAAAAATAGAAGAAGTGCCAATTATTGATGCCCAATACATATTTTTAGCGGGTCATTGGGCTGTATCTACTTGTAGTCTATGCTCCACGTTGCGCTTGAGTGGTTCTTTCAATCCTCAAGTTTTCCGACAAAGTTGGCAAGAACTGCTAACTCGTCACCCGATGCTGAGAGGATACTTTTCAATCCCGGCTGGGGCAACTAGCTTCAAGGATTACCAACTCATGGTTCTTGATAATCCAATTCCTCCAGAAATTTCGATCACTGATCTCAGACATTGCGATCGCCGCACTCAAGAGTATCGTATCAATAAAGAAGTTGATCGCTGCATCAATGTCAGATGGGATTTGCAACAGTGGCCATTGCATAAGTTCTTGGTCTTTCGCCTTGAAGATTCAACTTATGAAGTCTTTTTTACTAACCATCACCTAATTTCTGATGGACTGAGTAACCAAATCGTGTTACGCGACTTCATGGAAATTTATAGTGCAAGGCTCAACGGAACTGAGCCTGTTTTGCCTCCTCCGATTACAGTTAAAGATTACTGTGAATTCGCTCAGACACTAAATAGCTGGCAGAATCAGCAAGCTGAAGAATCTCTGCAAAAATATTTGAGCAACCAGGGGAAAGATAAATTTATCTGGAATCCTGAAGGCAATTCCGTCAACTATACCTGTTTCAATGTCCGTAGTTTATCTGGCCGTTTAGATCAAAATATTACATCTGACTTGATCAGCCGCACCCGTGACTGGCGCATACCACTAAATTCTCTACTGGTTAGTGCTTATCTCCGAACTGCTGCCAAATTTAGTCAGCTACCTGAATCCGTTGTCTTGAACTCGCCAACTAGCGGTCGCGTCTATCCTGGAGTAGATATTCCGAACGAAATTGGTTGTTTTGCTCAGAATCTAGCATTGAGTTTTCAAGCGCCAAAGGCTGATGAAAGTTGGTCTAATCTAGTACAGAATGTTCATTCTAATATTCAAGGAGCGATCGCAGCAAATTATGACAATGCCCAAACTCGTCAAATGGGGATTTGGTTCCGAGAAAAGTTAGCACTTGAAGATGGCAAAATTCCTAGTACTGCTGCTAATTTATTTCAAATGAGGATAAAGTCTAATTTATACCTCTCCAACATAGGTCAAACCCAGATTAAAGCTCAGTACGGTTCTCTTAAGGTTCTCGATTACCGAGCGGCTACCTCAACCAATGCTGGTACTGTGGACACAGTAGTAGAGATATTTGATAATTCCTTGCACTTCAGCATTAATTACGATAGCAACTTCTTCAGTGAATCTTTTATAGATACCTTTTGCGGACAGTTTATTGCAGAGATTAAAGAATTAGTATCTCTGAAAATTCAGCCCCAGAATGTCACTCAACCACTATCATTTTTACCAATAGATACTCACATCAAGTCCGTTATCCAACAAGTAGCCACAGAAGTTTGCCATTATTCAATAACTGATGAGGCTTTGGATCAGGATTTAGAAGTGGATTTAGGGATGGATTCACTGGAACTTATTCGGATTATTACCAAATTAGAAAAGCAGTTAGGTAAAGTGAATCGTCAGGCTTTACTATCTTGTAGAAGTTTAAGAGAAATGGTCTATACACTCAGCCAAGGAGAAGCATCTATGACTGTTGCAACTACTCCCCAGCCAATAGAAATCCCTTATTTAGAGATTATCGAACAAGTTAAACGGACTCCTGATGCAGTAGCTATTATTGATGGCAACGTCAAACTCACATATCAGCAATTGCATCGTTTGTCAAATCAAGTTGCTAATTACTTGCAAACTCTTGGAGTCAAACCAGGCGTTTTAGTAGGTATGATGCTCAACCCTGGTTACTTGATGTGGGTAGCAATATTGGGGATTCTCAAAGCAGGAGGAGCTTATGTTCCTCTAGATTCTACTTACCCCAATGAACGAATTCAATACATACTAGAACACGCCGAAGTTCAAACTTTATTAACTGAGCATCAGCTGAATCCAAAATTAGCAGAATGTCTGACAGCAGAGTTACCCTTGTCAACTTTAGTGTTCTTGGATGAGGGAGAAGCTTTGAGTGGAAAAACTTTAACCCAAGTCAATCAGAGTGCTTGGTCTAATAGCTCCGAGCAAGTTCCTGCTAGTGTTAACACTCCTGATGATTTGATGACAGTTTTGTACACCTCCGGTTCTACAGGTCGTCCCAAAGGAGTTATGCTCAATCACCGGGGTTACATGAACCGCCTCAACTGGATGCAGAAAGCCTTTGAACTGTCCGTTGGAGAGCGGGTTGCCCAAAAAACATCCTGCTGTTTTGATATCTCAGTATGGGAAATCTTTTGGCCTTTGATGTTTGGAGCTACAGCTTGTCCCGTCAAACGAGAAGTCGTAAGAAATCCCTGGAGCTTAGTTCAATGGATGCATGACACCCAAATTAATATCATGCATTTTGTTCCTTCTTTATTCGGGGAGTTTGTCACTGCTTTAGAAGAAGAATCTTGGACATTTCCTGATTTACGCTGGCTAGCATTTAGTGGTGAAGCTTTACCTGTTTCTTTCATTCAACGTTGGTTAGATAAATATGGAACCAAAGTAGGGTTAGCAAATCTTTACGGTCCAACGGAAGCATCTATAGATGTTACTGCCCATATTATTCCTGATAGTGTTCGGGAACAAACCAGTATCCCCATTGGCAAAGCAATTGACAACGTTAATATCGTCCTTTTAGACGAACAAATGCAACCAGTCAAACAAGGTGAGTTGGGAGAACTGTGGATTGGTGGTGTACAACTAGCTCTTGGTTATCTCAAAAGCCCTGAAAAAACAGAACAATCTTTCCGTTCCAACCCCTTCGCAGACATTAACAGCAAGTATCTCTACCGGACTGGTGATTTAGCTAAAGAATTACCAGACGGAAGTTTTGAATATCACGGGCGAATTGACCACCAAGTTAAAATACGTGGTTTCCGTGTAGAATTAGGAGAAATTGAGAACATTCTCAACACTCATCCAGATATTCGAGAAGCTGCGGTCGTAGCTATAGACTATGAATCAGGACAGAAAAAGCTAGTTGCTGGTGTAGTTAGTCAGCAAGTAGACAATAAACTACTCAAAGAATATGTTGGACGCTGGTTACCTGATTATATGATTCCTCACCGGATTGAATTGCTACCCAGCTTACCCAAGAATCATAACGGCAAACTGGATCGGAAAGCGATCGCAGCTATTCTGAGTGGAGAAACCTTAAGTAGTGCTGAGTTGCAAAAAAATACTCAACCTTCTTCTAAAGCTGAGGAATACTTGCCCTTGGGACCTGCACAGCGCTGGATGATGAAATACTTTGAATCTCCTTATCAATGGACTGGGTATACCCGTTTTCTGTACCACCAACCCTTAGAAATCAGTGTTTTCAACCAAGTTCTTAACCTCCTCATAGAACGCCATCCGGTCTTGCGTACAATATTTGTGCAAAAAGAAGGTGAATGGCAACAGAAAATAATTCATTCACCTGAACCCGCGAAGGCAGTTCTATATGATGGTAGTCATTTAAAAGCCGAAAAGCGAGGTGAAGAGATTCGTAATTTAATCCAACAAACTGGGGAACAACTTCAAATTGACCAGTGGCCGCTGCTGAAGGTGATTATTGTCAAAGTCAATGATTCCTGCTACAACATTGCATTCGTTGGACATCACCTAATCAATGATTTACTGGGTAGCGGCTTAGTTTTCAACGAATTTTGGTTGACCTACAGCCAAATTTTAGGCAATCCAAATGCTGACAATCTTCAGACACCTGTCAAGTCTTCTTACGCCGACTATGTGCGTCTGCTAATGGAAAAAGAGGAACATGAGGATTTAAACAAACACATTTATTATTGGCTGTACCAGTTTCCTTCAGAAAAATCTGCTTTCCAGATTCCCGTTGATTATGAAAACGGAGAAAATGTCGAGGCTTCTGCGACTCAAATAAGATTTCTCCTACCCAAATCCCAGACCAAAATTTTATTAACCAAAGCAAAAGAGTATTATGGCTCTAACCTTTATTCTCTTTTACTTGGTCCTCTATATCGCTTGCTGGCTGAATGGAGTGGACGATCTGGAGTAGTATTGAGTCATCGCAGTCACGGCAGAGACTTGGGTGATAATCACAGATTCTTTGAAAGTGTTGGGAATTTTGCCGTCAATTTTCCTATGGGTATTACGGTCGAAGAAAAAACCAGATGGGAGCCAATAATCAAGCAAATCAAACAACAATTTGAATGGTTACCGATGAACGGTGTCACCTTCGATTGGTTATCTGATAAACTACCGAGTTATATGTATCCAGATAATCGTTTAACACCTGTGAGAGCCAATTATTTGGGCAACCGTACTATTCCTTCCTCTGAGATATTTGAGTTCTCTCAAGAAGACAGAGATCGGCGCTTATCTCCTCCCCAACAAAAACGTACAACTTTGTTAGAGTTTTTCTTTACTCTTGTGAATGGAGCCTTAGAATTAGAGATTGAATACTCCAGCAATTTCCATCTGCCAACAACTATTAATCACTTAGGTGAACGATATTTAGAGCTAATGAATGACATGGTAACAGCAGTACCAGTTACATCTTTAACTAACGGAAGTAATGGTCATCAGCTTAAACTCAACTCTAGTATTAAAGCCTGCTGCAATTCAAGTTTGCAAGAGTTAACAGTGTAACTGTTAGCAGTCAAAATTTGTTTTTAAAAGTAGTGGGGGCATCTTGCTCCTTGCTACTACCAGCAGGG
>JBGTMK010000546.1:0-4430 GCA_041743605.1 Nostoc sp. | reverse complement strand
CCAAGCCTTGGGACTAACAGAGACAAAACCTAATCCCGGCGGAATCATATAACCTTTTTGGGAACCGGAGGCGACTATATCCAAACCCCAAGCATCCACGGGTAGATTGAACGCACCCAAGCTGGTTACAGCATCAACGATAATTAAAGCTTCACCGTGTTCTTTAACGTGGCGGTTGATAGTTTCTAGGTCATTCAACACACCCGTCGAGGTTTCGCTGTGGGTAATGATTACGGCTTTGATTTGCTTTTGGGTATCTGCTTGGAGTTTTTCAGCAAATACTGCGGGGTCTAAGGGTTTTCCCCATTCCACCTTAACTTCTTCTACATTCAAACCGTAGGCTTGACCAACTTCTACCCAGCGTTCACCAAATTTACCATTAGAGCCAACTAAAATGCGATCGCCTGGAGAGAGAAAATTAATTATTCCAGCTTCTACAGCACCCGTACCACTGACATTTAGCGTTAGCACATCACTTTGGGTTTGGTGCAGCCACTTGAGATTTTCCGTCACCTCTGCCAATATGTTGCTAAATTCACTAGTACGGTGCCCAATTGGATGCTTGGCTAATGCCAGTAAGGCAGCTTCTGGCACCGGTGTAGGGCCTGGAATCATCAGCATCAGCTTATCGTTCATGTGTGTATCCTAAAAGTCAAATAAAAGTCAAAATTGTGGGAATTTGGTTTATTCTGGTAGCAAATTCTAGATATTTATCTAAAAATTACACTTAGATAGCTACCAGACTTGTTGTATATTTTCCAAATCTATAGGAAAAGCATCATGAGAGTTACTGTTCGGTCAGCTTGAACTTTCCAATTTATACAGAGACTCCAACTCAGATAAAACCTTTGTTCCAGGCAATCTTACCACACACTTAGACGCTAGGTTAAGGCGTTTGCTCACAGGGGAGAGGCTATTTTAGCTAAGGGTGAAACGTCTATCTAGATGAGGCATAGATATGATCAATTCTTAAATCTTACCCATAATTCGCTGCGGCGGTTTTGATAAAAACAGACGAAATCGTTTTAAATATCGCGGGAATCGTCGGTGAAAAAGCTGTGTTTTGCTTCTACGAAGGAAGTAACCACCTACACTATGCGGAAGACTTGGATGTTACCGTTTGCGAAGAGATAGAAGATACCCAACCCAAACTTTTCAATCTACTTGGGTAGAAAATTTGTTCTTGGGTTGCCATTCTTTAAAGAATACCTCCATCTATAAAGGAGGCGATGATTTATTTCAGTCCAAATCACTTCGATGTTAATATCCAAGACTTTTCTAGCTTACTCAATAGCGATTTATTTGCCACAGAAGTTGAGATATTTATGCTACTAATTGCTGTATGTTATGATGTTGAACTTAGTGTGAAGCGATGCCTAAGACGGGCTACGCCTATGTTATAACTTATAAGTTTTTATACTAACACTTACAAAATTGCTACAATCGTGCCTAGTCTTTTTAATTACTATTCATGGTGAGTCGTTTTTAACTAGTGTTCAGTTAATAAACTGTCACTCACCAGATCCCCCGTATTCTTGCAAAAGAGATATTCTTAGTTAGTGCAAGGAGTGATACCATTTCACCAAATGTTTGTCACAAGTTATCCCCGTAATGCTCCCTCCTCAGGGAATGTTGCAGATTTCAAATGTTGCATCAAACGAGTGAGTTGGTATAAGCTTTTACGGGAAAGCGCTTGAGTGAGCAAAACTCTCAAGCGCTTTTTCGTGTATAAATAAAATATTTCAACTCTCTGGATGATATTTAAAGATATCTGTAGAGTGACTAATTATCTGTCGTCGAGACAAATTAATGTCATCCATATAACTCTTGAGAAGAATGTAATTGCCACACAACTCTCAGAGGAAGCCCAACTCACGCTAGAGGTAATCCAAAGTTTACTGGAACCCTGCGATCGCACAACCTATCGGTAAAGATTTTCGCTCTAACCACTTGAGTCAGATTGGAGCGCAATTAGGGTTTGTCTGTCACTTACGCGATCGCCCTTCTGAAGCTAGAGTAGTGGAACGTCCTTTCAAAACATTAAATGACCAACTATTTTCCACGCTTCCTGGATACACCGGATCTAATGTACAGGAACGCCCAGAAGATGCGGAGAAAGACGCAAGAGTCTCTTTGCGAGAACTAGAACAGTTACTTGTACGTTACATCGTAGATCGTTACAACCAAAGTATTGAAGTATAATAACTATCTAGGATTACTCATTTTTATTAGGTAGAGATGCCCATAACCATGTAGTGAAAGCATTATATATTGCTTTATCTTTTCGTTTAAATTTTAATTCTCTCAATATATCTAATATTACTTCACCGTCAAAGTTATTACTTTCAATAATATTTTTAAATTCATCTAAAGCAGGTAGTGAATTAATTATAGATTGACTTTTTGTATGCAATTCTTCTAGTTTTTTTGAAGTATGAGAAAAGTCACGCTCAACTTTACAATAAATGGTTTGACCAAAATCAAGTTCTAGTTTGACAAAATGAATATGTCTATCTTGCCATGTAGGAGTAATGTTGTCATCTTGTAATATTCTGGCATTACCAAAAATCGGAATATCTATATATGTATTACTGGGATCTGGATTTTGTAATAGAGCAGAAATCTTTGTTAAATTCAGATTTTTACTTTCTGGATAGCTAAATATTGACTTTGATTTTTTATTTTTTGTGTAGAGATGATAGCAGTAATCAGCTACTTCCAATAAATAGTTATAATCTTGAATTTTTTTCTTAAATAATTCAGGGATAGATTGCAGTCCATATTTAACACCTAACATTGCTCCAGCAAAGTAGGCAATAGTATCAGTATCAATTCCTATTTTGTTAACAATAGGAATTATAACATTTTCAAAATTATTACTTCCATTTTGAACATCGTTAAATCGGCATAAAAATAGAATAGATGCTACTACTGTAATGTTACCTGCACCTTTGGTTTGTTTTTCAAAACACCCTATTCTAGTTAAAATTTTATCTAAGTCACCAGTGTTATATTCTCGTTTTACTAGTTCTAAGTATTCTATTGTTTCTTTACAGATATCGTTCCAAGCCAAGGTAAAATTTTGATTGGATACACTCTGCCATTTATTTCTCCAACTTGAAAAAAATTTATCTTGATTCCATGTTTTTTCTAATTGAGAGTAATGACTACATTTTTCTATTAAGCTATCAAGCCATTCTACTTTACTCTGAGGATTTTCTATCAGTAATTTAATCGAGTCTGCTAATAATAAAGCACCTATTAATCCTCTAGGATGTCCATGAGTGATAATACTGTTACGCCAGATATCTATGTATAGCCTTGTTGAACTTTCAATATTAACTAATGCAATAGGAAGAATTCTCATAGCAGCACCATTGCCACCACTTTTAATATAGCTGGTATAGGATGTATTATAAAAGTTATTATACCAACTTATATTTGGACTTAAAATATTTTTTGCAGCAGCTTTTGTTCCTGAACCACCTCCTAATTCATACTGTAACCAAAAAGGCAATTCAAATTTAGAGAATGTTTCAGGATTAAAGGAACCATCAGCCTTTATTGAACGTGCTGTAGCCAAAGTTAATTGTGTATCATCTGAGTAAGTACCAGATGATAAAGGTAGTTTAATATAATTCTTATTACCCGCTTTATAATATGTAGTAATTCGCTCCCAATCAACAAACCTGTCAAGTTGATCAAGTTTATAATTACTGCGAATTTCGCTTGCATTTCGCATAAACTCAGTAATAAATCCCAGTGCATCACCTATAGCAGCACCAATAAATGCTCCTCTAAATTTATCTTGGCTTTTTTTATTCACTTCGAGGTTCAAAGAAAGTTGGCTGCACACAAAATTTCTCCGTAGGTAGTTCTAGTACATCAAATGCAGATACTAAAATATCGTGTTCATACTGGTTACGACACGCTATGAATAAAATATTATTATAAGATATTTCACTTTCAATTAACACCTCTGCTTCTGAGTCTGTTGTGTAGTAATCAGGCCAAGTGGATTTACGAACTGTTATTTTGTGCTGAGAAGTATATTTATCCCATCTTCCTGATACTGGTTCCATAAACATAGCATTAAATGTTTTAATATTACTATTTATTCCAAATCTTATTGCTGGGTTATATGTAGCATTAGTAATAGAAAATTCTGTTTCTTTTTCATAAATATACTTTGGATTAATACCAAGTATACAGAAGCGACTACCTGGATACCATTTATCGCGAAATATATTTAGTAAATAAATATTTGCGTGCATAATGGATGTATTTAAATGCTTGGGATTATCACGCCTTGTTGGTGAATTTGGCGTTACAAGTTCCTTCCAGTCGTAGCTAATATTGTGTAACTGGTTACGTGGTAAAATTTTACCTTCACCTACAATAGCTGTCACACTTTCAAATCGAGTAAAGTG
>JBGTMK010000545.1:0-2023 GCA_041743605.1 Nostoc sp. | reverse complement strand
TAAACCTCGCTCTATCTTGTTAACAACCTTTACTCAAAAAGCAGCGCGTAATCTTGAAGACCGTCTTGCTAGTTATTTAATAGCACTCCAGAATAAAGATTCTAGCCTTAGTTCTATAGATTTAGCTGATATAAGAATAGGAACTTTGCATAGTCTATGTAATGATATTCTTCAAGAATATCGTTACCCTGAATACCAAAATGTTCGGTTGCTGAATCAGGTAGAACAAGACTTATTTGTTTATCGTCATGCCTCAATTGCAAATTATAAAGATTTAAACTTCTGGACACAGTTTGCTCACACTGTTCCTGATTGGCGAAACAAGAATTATTGTCCTAACAAGTGGAAACGTACCAAAGCCGCAGTAACACTTTTCAATCATATTGTAGAAGACCATATTGATTTAGAAAAGATGCTTCTTACTGGGGATAATTGGGCAATTTTAGCAGATTTTTATCAACAATACGCTCAAATTTTACAAGATAAGTATCGATGTGACTTTGCTCATCTTCAAGGTTGCTTTTTTAAATTTTTAACCTCTGCTGCTGGGAAAAGATTTTTAAAGGGAGATGGACAGAACCAGCCGCCTTTACTGCATATACTCGTTGACGAATATCAAGATACTAACCCAATTCAAGAACGAATCTATCTAGCCCTTGCGAATCAAAGCCCACATAGTATTACTGTAGTTGGTGATGACGACCAAGCATTATATCGATTCCGAGGTGGGAATGTATCTTGCATGGTTAATTTTGATAAAGCTTGTATCGTAGCTTTGGGTGAATCTCCTCAAAAAATTCAACTAGATCAAAATTATCGTTCGCACACTGACATTGTTAGTTTTTTCAATAACTACATTACTTCTTTTCCAGAAATGATAGCATCTGGAGTACGTGCGCCTAATAAAGCTCCAGTTCAAGCGGCATCTTCTATCATAGGTAACTACCCTGCTGTTTCCTGGCTGGAACGGAAGAAAGCAGGAGATTTGCCAGATGCGGTTGCTAGCTTAATCAAAGACCACTTAATAGATGATGGAATTATATCTGATCTGAGTCAATGTGTCTTGCTGTTACGCAGTGCTAAAGATTCGCCAAACAACGCAGGCCCATATATTGAGGCGTTTGAACGCAATAATATTCCAGTCTATAATCCTCGTTCAAAATCATTTATGGAAACTGAGGAAGTTCAATGTTTATTGGCAGCATTAGTACAAGTTATTGATATTAAACATACGTTTAATGATTATAAAGATCCGAAAGGCGAATCACTCTCATGGGTTAAAACTATTCAGGAATGGTTTCAAAGTCTTGATAATGTCAAGCAAAATCCTAATTACTCTACTAGTAAGTTAGTTGATTATTTAAATCGTAGTAATTTAGAATTACCTAAACTATGTGCATCCTATTGATAAAAATGCAGATCCTGCAAACTGTGAAATGTGGGACTATAAAGCTAGTAGTCGTGTTGGTTTAAATCCTAAAGATTTAGAAACATATCAATTCCAAATGCGGGTTTATGCCTACCTCTACCAACGGAAACATGGCGTTTTACCAAAAAAAGCTGTTTTGTATTTTCTGAATGAACTTAATGGTGCTACTTGTCCATCTCAACGTCCAGTTAATGCCCTTATCCAAGTGAGTATTGAACCTGATGAAATTGAGATAGCTATAAATGAGTTTACTAAGACAGTAAATCAGATTGAGGAATCACGTTGTACTAATCAATGGGAACCTGCTGCTCCAGGTAATATCAGTGAACAAGATTGTAAAAGCTGTGATTTACGCTGGCATTGCAAAACGCCTAATGGTGGTAAAGGAGTTAAACCTATATATCCATAACTAGTCTAAAAATAATTAATCACAAAGTAGAGCTTGATTTTTACTAGAGATTTAAATCTAACTAACGTCGTGTAATTCATTAATGGAAAGGAATGATGGAAAAAAGAATACAGCAAATATTAACTGAGCTTGAGTGTGTTCAGGAAAGTTTTTTAGGATTGTCTGATGATATCTGGCTAAATATT
>JBGTMK010000544.1:0-3734 GCA_041743605.1 Nostoc sp. | reverse complement strand
ACGCCGCGAAACACACCTTTCAACAGTTGCGGATCTTCTAGACATAAAATCTTGCTGACATCTTTAAGATGTGGTTGAATGGCTTCGGCGATACTTAAATCTTCACTTTTTTGAAATGGTAGTAATAAAATGAAAGCCTGTGTAGCTTTTTGAAAGTCAACTAAAGCACGAGTTAAGTTTGCTAAACGTGTTTCTGTAAGCTGAGGATGCGATCGCAACGTTACTGCAACTCTCGGCGCAGGTAAATCCCAAAGTCCCGGTACTGGTTTCGATTCCAACGCCCAAACCGGGTCTGGAGCTATGATACAAGGAATTTGCCAATCAGATAATAAAGCCGCACTGGCGCGATCGCGGACACTAACTTTGGTACAATTACCAAAGGTTTGCCGTGCCAACCAACGAGTTTGCGGACGCACTAACGGGCCAATACCCTGCGCCCAAGCAACAGTTTTTAAACCCATTTTCTGCGCCAATGCCATCAGTCCCCCATAATAAAATGGGCTGATAGTACTGGTAACATCCTGAATAAGACTCCCGCCGCCCCAAATCAAAGCATCACAAGAGCGTAAAGCTTGGAGTACAGCTAAAGGAGCCATGCGATCGCAAGTTTCTACATTATTGTAGCGATCGCGGGTTTCCTCTGGATTACCAGAAAGCACCACAGGCGTTACGTGAGATGGTAACATTTGCAAAAGCGTTGCCAACAAAGCCTCGTCACCACCATTACCTTTACCGTAATACCCAGACAATAACGCCCGCATCTTGACCATTTTAGATTTTAGATTTTGGATTTTAGATTAACAACTTTTTTAACGTAGCTATATCTATATAAAGATGTGAAAACTCCTAACTCCTAACTCCTAACTCCTAACTCCCCACTCCCTACTCCCTACTCCCCACTCTATGCACGTCCTATCGATTCCCACTTGGATTATTCATGTTTCTAGCGTTATTGAGTGGATTGTCGCCATTTGGTTAATCTGGACTTACGGCGAACTGACTAATAACCGCAATTGGTGGGGATTGTCCCTTGCCATGTTACCAGCTTTAGTCAGCGCTATGTGTGCCTGTACTTGGCATTATTTTGACAATGCCGAATCTCTAGAATGGATGGTAACGCTTCAAGCTACCATGACCTTAGTTGGTAATTTTACGCTTTGGGCCGCGGCGTATTTGATTTGGCGTTCTACCAATTCTGCTGACACTGTTGAACCAGAATCTATCAAATCAGAGCAATGATTTCTAAAGAAACCCTGTTTGCACTTTCACTGTTTCCCTATTTGGGTTTCTTGTGGTATATCAGCCGCAGTCCGCAAATGCCGCGTCTAGCACTGTATGGATTTTACGGTACTCTCGTCTTTGTTGCCATCACCATCCCCGCCGGAATTTACGCCCAATTGCATTATGGCGAGTCTTTAGCCAATGTAGATTGGTTGCACGGTGGTGCAGAAGTATTTTTGACGCTTTCAAATATCTTGCTTGTGCTGGGCTTTGGACAAGCTGTAAGGCAATTACAAATAAAAAATGAAAAATAGTAAATTCAGCTATAGCTAGCGTTTTGATTGCATTGAGTTTAGAGGAAAAGTTAAATGGACGTAATTCCAGCGATTGATTTACTAGAAGGTCACTGTGTGCGACTGTATCAGGGAGATTACGATCGCTCGCAAGTTTTTAGCGAAAATCCTGCTGATGTTGCCAAACAGTGGGTAGATGAAGGTGCTACCAGATTGCATATAGTTGATTTGGATGGGGCCAAAGCAGGTAAAGTAGTAAACCTGGGGGCAATTGAAGCGATCGCAGATGCGGTGTCAGTGCCCATTGAAATTGGTGGAGGATTGCGCGATCGCACCAGCGTGCAACAAGTATTCAATCTGGGTATACAGTGGGCAATTCTTGGCACTATCGCCGTAGAACAACCCCAGCTAGTACAAGAACTCTGTCAAGAATTTCCTGAACAAATTATCATCGGTATTGATGCCCGTAACGGACTAGTAGCAACTCGTGGTTGGTTAGAAACCTCAGAAGTTTTAGCAACCCAATTGGCTGTACAAATGCAAGAATTGGGTGCAGCCGCCATAATTTACACAGATATTCACCGAGACGGTACACTGACAGGCCCGAATTTGGAAGCTTTGCGAGAACTTGCAGCGGCAATTTCCATCCCGATAATTGCCTCTGGCGGGGTAAGTTCTGTCACCGATTTGTTGAGTTTGTTGACGTTAGAACCTCAAGGCGTGACTGGTGTGATTGTCGGACGTGCTTTGTATACTGGGGATATTTTACTCAAAGAAGCATTACGAGCGATCGGGCCTGGACGGATTCAGGATATTCCACCGAATCTAGGTTTTTCTACCTTTGCTTGACATTTTTTATAAGAAGAATTCAGAAGTCAGGAGTCAGAAAAAAGCCATGAATTCTGTACGAGTGGTTGATGAATATTGGTGAAAACCTCGCCCCTCGTGGGAGAAAACTTGGCTGAAACTTTTTCCTCATTTAAACTCCATCCCTTCATGGGTGGAGTATTCTGACTCCTGTATTCTGACTCCTGACTCCTTTTTATCTTTAGTGATTCGTGCCACTGTACTCTGTACTCCGAATACAGTGGTGGTTCTCTTAACCAGTCTGGCTATTTGTTTTAGCTAAAGAGTGAACAGGTACGGAGGATGAGATAGTTGTTACATTATTGCAACTGCGCCAGATAGACCTTCAACCAGGGCAGTGCTTGACATTGTGCGAGATCAATTGAGCCGTTTTCGGTAAGTATTGCCATGTTTTTGGGAAACCTAAATAATGAGTCTCAAAGATTAAGCCCTATGGTCAGCATTCCCGGATATCACGTTAGCGAAGAACTCTACAATGGTTCTCGAACCTTAGTTTATCGTGCTAATCGAGAAACTGACCAAAAATCTGTGGTGATTAAGCTGATGAAAACTGCTTATCCCAGTTTCAGCGAATTGGTACAGTTTCGCAATCAGTTCACCATTGCTAAAAATTTGAATCTACCTGGAATCATCCAAACCTATAGCCTGGAACCCTATCAAAATGGCTATGCGTTAGTGATGGAAGACTTTGGGGGAATCTCTTTGAAGGAATGGGGAGTGGGGGGAAGGGTAGAATCTCTGATGGAATTTTTACGAATTGCGATCGCACTGTGTAATGCATTAGATATTCTAATTCGTCATCGGATCATTCACAAAGATATTAAACCCGCCAATGTTTTAATTAATCCAGAAACTAAAGAAGTTAAGTTAATTGACTTTAGTATTGCATCTCTGCTGCCACGGTAAACTCAAATCCTTATGAGTCCTAATGTGCTAGAAGGGACACTCGGCTATGTGTCTCCAGAACAAACTGGGCGGATGAATCGGGGGATTGATTACCGGACTGATTTTTATTCTCTGGGTGTAACTTTTTACGAGTTACTATCAGGGGAATTACCATTTCAATCGCAAGACCCGATGGAATTGGTACATTGTCATATTGCCAAACTTCCGCCAGTTTTAGGGGAGAGGGGACAGGAGACAGGGAATAGGGAAGAGATTCCCCAAGTTCTCTGTGACATTGTGATGAAACTGATGGCGAAAAATGCCGAAGACCGCTATCAGAGTGCATTCGGGCTGAAATATGATTTAGAAAACTGTTTGGCTCAACTGAAGGAGACGGGGAAAATAGCAAGTTTCCCAATTGCTCAACGGGATGTGTGCGATCGCTTTATTATCCCAGAAAAACTCTAT
>JBGTMK010000543.1:0-12514 GCA_041743605.1 Nostoc sp. | reverse complement strand
CTCAGAATAAATTCTGAGGCTAATAGCAAAAGTCCACTAAAGTGGACTAAGAAAGGCTTTTAGTCCACTTTAGTGGACTTGGGCTATTAGCCCGGAACTTTAGTTCTGGGCGGTTTATGTCTAGAACGAAATAGCCCTGGGCTTCAATTACCTGAACAGAATACAACAATTTTAGCAATTTTATATAACTGGTGAAATCTGATGAACTGGTCGGAAGTGAATAGACGCGCCCCTCATAGCAACAGACTTAGAGGAGGTGGATGATGAAAAGTTTGTTAATGCATAGTCCGGTTGCGATCGCATTTGGTTGGATTGGGGCGTATATATTCATCACCCTCTTACCTTTGCTAATTTTGCTCATTTATCCTCCCCTGACTGGAAGAGGGTTTTGGATTGACTTGTCGGTTGCATTGGGTTTCATTGCTTTGGCGATGATGGCATTGCAATTTGCCCTTACCGCGCGGATTAATCGGATTGAAGCCTCCTATGGCGTTGATATCATTCTTCAGTTTCACCGCTACATCTCGTTAGTAGCATTTACCTTTGTCCTGATTCATCCGTTGATTTTGTTCGTAGTGCAGCCAGAAACACTGCAATTATTGAACTTTTTTACAGCGCCGTGGCGAGCCAGAATGGCTGTTTTAGCAACCTTGGCGTTAATAACACTGGTTGTGACTAGCGTATGGCGACAACAACTGAAGATTCCTTACGAACCTTGGCGGACTCTTCATGGAATTTTGGCAGTTTTAGCGGTTGGCTTGGGTTTGGGACACGCTATCGGTGTGGGTAATTATTTAGGGTTATTTTGGAAAGCAGTATTATGGAGTGCGATCGCACTTACTGCTATCTGGTTACTAATTTATGTGCGTTTGGTAAAACCTTGGTTAATGCTGAAAAAGCCTTATCTAGTAGAGGAAGTACGCCCCGAAGTCGGTAACGTTTGGACACTCGCACTCAGACCCATAGGACACGAAGGCTTTCGTTTCCAACCCGGTCAATTTGCTTGGATTACCCTCGAAATTTCTCCGTTTCGGATGCGAGAACATCCCTTTTCGATGTCTTCCAATGGCGACAACACAGAAAAAATTGAGTTCAGTATCAAAGCTTTAGGAGACTTTACCAACACTATTAAAGATGTCCCACCCGGAACCAAAGCTTTCTTGGATGGCCCTTATGGAGTGTTTACCACAGATCGCTACGAAGACACCTCCGGTTTTGTTCTCATTGCTGGAGGTATCGGTATTACTCCCATGATCAGTATGTTGATTACTCATGCTGAACGAGGAGATGAACGCCCTTATTTGTTAATCTACGCTAGCAAGCATTGGGAAGATATCACATTTCGTGAAGAACTGGATGAACTGAAGAAAAAATTAGACTTGACTATCATCCATGTTCTCAAAGAACCAGCAGAAGATTGGTCAGGAGAAAGTGGTTATGTAGATAAGGAACTTTTACAACGTTACATACCTAAACGACGTGCAACACGGCAATACTTCATCTGTGCATCGCCAAAAATGATGGAACAAGTAGAAATGGCCTTGCATCAACTTCAAGTTCCACCGACGAACATTCACATGGAACATTTCAACCTTGTTTAACTCCTCAATATTCGGCTTCTAAACCTTGTAAAATCCAAAATTTTATTATGCGTTACAGTATTATGCTGCAAATTGTCACAAGTATCACTCTAATTTTAATAGGTGGTGCAGCCTTGTTTGCTTGGATACAAAACCGTCCCATCGAAACTACAGAACCGACTGGAAATAAAAATTTAAATGAACGCGCAATTTTAAATTAAGAATATTTCCTCATGTTTTTTTGACAAGCATCAAAATCATGATTGATAAAGAATATATATTGTTATTTATTACTGGAGTTAGCGCCGTATTTAGTGTTAGTGGTTGCACCTTAGAACGAAATTTTGAGGCAGAAAAACAAGAGTCTGCGGTGATAATTCAATCTCAAGGAAGCCGAGCAGATTTACCTTATGTACCAACACCACCACAAGTAGTAGACGCTATGCTGAAACTAGCAGAAGTTAACAGCAATGATGTCGTCTATGACTTAGGTAGTGGTGATGGGCGAATTCCCATTACTGCTGTGCAGAAATATAATGCGCGTAGTGCTGTTGGTATAGAAATTAACCCCAAACTTGTACAAGAAAGCCTTGCTAAAGCTCAAAAAGCAGGAGTTAGCGATCGCGTCGATTTCCTGGAACAAAACCTGTTTGAAACTGACTTAAAACCGGCCACAGTAGTAACGCTTTACCTTCTACCCGATGTTAACTTCAAACTACGACCAAAATTATTAAAAGAATTGAAACCTGGCACTCGCATTGTTTCCCACAGCTTTGATATGGGTGATTGGAAAGCAAAGCGAGTGATTCGAGTAAATGCCACAACCCTTTACTTATGGGTAGTACCTGAGATCGCAAAGACGCGATAAATCGCCGTCTCTACAAAGGACTGATTATTGTAGAGACGGCGATTTATTGCGTCTCTTGTCTTCATTGCGCCGACTTACTTAAATCAGTTGAGAGGGTCGAAACGATTTACTATAATTGATACTCCAATCATTGGCAATCCTATGAGGAAGCAAATTAACCATTGATTTAAACTCAGGGGAGCAGTAGAAAATAAGCTATTCATTAAGTTCCACTGACTAAAAACAATCTGCAAAACTATCGTAGTAGCAATACCAATTCCCATTGCTGAGGCATCACTAAATGTCTGTCTGACTCCCCGAATCGTATTAACTAGAGCCATTCCTAATTGACTAATACTCAAAAGATAAAAAACTCTTCCGGCGACTAAAGCCTGAATTGCCATTGTTCGGGCTAAATCGATATTTCCTGTAGTTTGTCGTATCCATTCAAATACACCAAAAATCAAAATCCAGTTAAAGAGAGAAACTGTCAGAATCCGTTTGACTAAACTTTTAGAAAGTAATGGTTCGCGGGGGCTGCGTGGTGATTGTTCCATTACCCGTTCAGACTTTGGCTCAAAGGCTAAGGGTACTGTCATGGCAATGGAATTAACCATATTCAGCCACAAAACTTGTAAAGATAAAATGGGCAATTCTCTGGCAAATAAAACACTAATCAAAATCGTCATCGATTCGCCACCATTAACGGGTAGGATAAAGGCGATCGCTTTGAGCAAATTTCGATAGACAGTCCGCCCTTCCTCAACCGCAGCTTCTATCGAGGCGAAGTTATCATCAGTCAAAATCATATCTGAGGCTTCTTTGGCTACCTCTGTACCAGCACCTCCCATTGCAATACCAATATCTGCTTGTTTCAAGGCTGGTGCATCATTGACACCATCCCCAGTCATGGCAACAACCTCTCCTTTAGCTTGCAGGGCTTCAACGATGCGAAGTTTCTGTTCTGGTGCAACACGGGCGAATACTGCCCCATCTTCTATCGCTGTAGCTAGTTCTGATTGATCCATTTGAGCTAGTTCACTGCCTGTAAAAGCGAGAACTTCGCCATTTTTATTGAAGCCCATACTTTGAGCGATCGCTCTTGCAGTCACAGCATGATCGCCTGTAATCATTTTGACTTGAATCCCAGCATTTTGACAGGCTTCTACAGCTTTGATAGCCTCACTTCTGGGTGGATCAATCATCCCTTGCAATCCCAAGAAAACCAAATCCTTTTCGATATCTGCATGATCGAGTGAATCTTGATTATTGGATACAGATTTATTCGCAAAAGCTAGTACCCGTAACCCAAGATTCGCCATTACATCAACTTCTTGATGTATGGTTTCTGCTTCTACGGGGGTAAGGTTTCCCTCAGCATTTAACATCTGCTGACAACGTTTCAGAATTGCCTCTACCGAACCTTTAACGTAAATAGTTTTAACTCGTGAAGAATTTTCTCTACTCCCATCTTCATGCAAAGTTGCCATGTATTGAAACTCAGACTCAAATGGGATGACATCAAGCCTGGGCATTTGGGCTTCTAAGTTATTGCGATTCAGTCCAACTTTATCAGCAACGGCGATCAATGCTCCCTCTGTCGGATCGCCAAAAACCTGCCATAGTCCTTCCTTTTGTTCTAGATACGAGTCATTACATAACAAACCTGCTTTGAGACATTCTGCTAAAGCTGGGAGATTCTGCCAATCTATTGGTTGTTCATCTAATAAAATTTCTCCTTCTGGTGCATATCCTGTGCCAGTGGCCGTATATTGTTCACCGCCTACATAAATTGCTTGCACAGTCATCTGGTTTTCGGTTAGCGTCCCAGTTTTGTCAGAGCAGATAACTGTAGCACCGCCAAGAGTTTCCACCGCTGGCAATTTCCGAACGATCGCATGTCGCCGCGCCATCCGCGAAACCCCGATTGCTAGTGTCACAGTTACTACAGCTGGCAATCCTTCAGGAATCGCACTCACAGCAAAAGCAACAGCCGCTTCAAACATTTCTGCCCAGGTATTGCCGTATCCCAACCCCACTGCAAATGTCAGCGCCGCGATGCCGAGAATGATGTACAGCAAGGTACGGCTAAATTTATCAAATTTTCGAGTTAAGGGAGTTTTCAGACTCGTTCCTTGCTCAATCAGTTGGGAAATGCGTCCGGTTTCCGTGGCTTCTCCAATGGCCACCACAATTCCACTACCAGTACCAAAAGTTACAAAGCTACCAGCATAAGCCATGTTGAGGCGTTCAGCTAGGGCTGTATCTGTATTCAATGGCTGTGTATTTTTTTCAGTAGCGACTGACTCACCCGTGAGTGCTGATTCATTCACTTGCAGATTTCGGGACTTTATCAAACGCAAATCCGCTGGTACTTTATCGCCAGAAGCGAGTAGTACCAAATCCCCCGGTACTAACTCCATTGAGGGAACTTGTACCTTTTGGCCGTTGCGAAGGATAGTTGCATTAGTTTGTACTGAAGAAGCCAAGGCTGCGATCGCACTTTCGGCTTTTGATTCTTGAATAAAACCGATAATCGCATTAATTAGGGTTACACCCCAAATTACCCCAGCATTTACCCACTGTCCAATTAAGGCTTTGAGTGCACCCGCAATCAGCAAAATGTACAGTAACGGTTGGTTAAATTGCAACAAAAACCTTAATACTGGGCTAGTTCCACGTTTACCCTTAAGTTCATTAGTACCAAAACGTTCTTGCCGTTTCACCACCTCATCTGAAGTTAAACCGGTTTCTAGATTTGCGTCTAAATGTTGAGCTACCTTCTCTGCCGGTAGATTGTGCCATTCACGTGGCTGCATGATTTTTTCAGATGTTGCTGTCATTCTGTTTGCGCCAAAATTGACTATTAGCTGATCAGCAAAATTATGCTAAATAAATGTGATGCAAATGTGAGCGAAATGCTGTGTTGCTCATTTACAGTATTTTAGCGGATATTCTGGAACCCCATTAAGTCTGGCGCATCTCAATCAAATCTGCGACTAGTACCGCTGCGCGTAATTCGTAATTCGTAATGACGCTCGATGACTCGCTAACGCTGCGCTAACGTAATTCGTAATTAATTGTTTGCAAGGGTTTCAGACGTTTAAGATGGGTGGCTTATTTACGCCGTGCGGTACTAGTGAGTTTGTAGTAAGCACTTAAGTGCTTAAAAATCCAGGACTAAAGGCCTTACTACAAACTTTTATAAATATAAGATTGGCGAGGCTTGGCGGTATAACGAACTTTAGCTTTCCTCATTTCGTTATTTTGCTAAATCACTAAATACCACTTTCTTCCTTTGTTCCCCCAGCGATTTCGCTTGAAGTCGAAGCTATAGCTGAGAAAATTGCTACATTACTCTCTGTACGATCGCACATTTCGCCCCTACAATTTTGGTGATGGTGGTGAAACTCAGGTATCATAACCATCCAGAAGGATATTTGCCTCAAAAATTGACAGAAGCAACGTCATTTAATTCTGAACTCAATAGTCTTATCTGGTAATTCACCTCGTTCATGGACAATTTCACAATTCCCCTACTCCCTGTAAGTCAAAATGAAATCAACAGTATCCTCTGGAACGCTTGTGATACCTTTAGAGGCAGTATAGATGCCAGTGAGTATAAAAATTATCTGCTGGTGATGTTGTTCGTGAAATATGTCAGCGATGTATGGACTGAACACTATGATTTGTTAAAAGAACAATACGGGGATGACAGAGAGCGTATCCTGCGGCGGTTGGAGCGTGAACGGTTCGTATTACCGTCAGGGTGCAGGTTTGATGACTTGTATCGCCAACGGAACGAAACAAACCTGGGCGATATCATCAACAAGGCACTGGAAAAGATTGAAGAATCGAATAAGACTAAACTATCAGGGGTGTTTAGAAATATTGACTTCAACAGCGAATCTAACTTAGGACAAACCCGCGAACGCAATGTGCGGTTGAAGATGTTGCTGGAGGATTTCGCCAATTCTAAACTTGATTTGCGTCCCTCACGCATAGGCAATCTTGATGTAATTGGTAATGCTTATGAGTACCTAATTGCTAAATTTGCGGCTGGTGCAGGGAAGAAAGCGGGAGAATTTTACACCCCGGCGGAAGTTTCGGAATTGATAGCGGAGTTGATTGCACCCAAACCGGGGGAACGGATTTGTGACCCCACTTGTGGTTCTGGTTCGCTGTTGATTAAGTGCGCTAATTATGTGAAGCGACTAGGCAGTAATGATTATAGTTTGTACGGTCAGGAAAATACTGGCGGTACTTGGGCATTAGCCAAGATGAATATGTTTTTACATGGGGTGGATAGTGCGCGGATTGAATGGGGTGATACCATTCGTAACCCGAAGTTGCTGGAAGATGATAAGTTAATGCGCTTTGAGGTGGTGGTGGCGAATCCACCTTTTAGTTTGGATAAGTGGGGTGCGGATGATGTAGCGAGTGACCGATTTAAACGGTTTGAGCGAGGGATTCCGCCCAAAGGTAAAGGGGATTTTGCTTTTATCAGTCACATGATTGAAACAACAACGCTAATGAATGGACGGGTAGCGGTGGTAGTTCCTCATGGTGTTTTGTTTCGGGGTAGCAGTGAGGGTAAAATTCGTCAGCAACTCATTGAGGAGAATTTGCTCGATGCGGTGATTGGGTTGCCGAGTAATTTGTTTTTTGGTACTGGTATTCCGGCGGCGATTCTGATTTTTAAGCGAAATAAAATAGACAATAACGTTATTTTTATTGATGCCAGTCGGGATTTTGGGGATGTCAAAACTCAGAACAATTTACGTGGGGAAGATATTAAAAAAATTGTTGGGGTTTATCAGAAGCGAGAAACTGTAGATAAGTATGCCTATCTTGCTGGTTTTGATGAGATTAAAGAAAATGATTTTAATTTGAACATTCCCAGGTATGTAGATACTTTTGAGGAAGAAGAGGAGATTGATATTGCCGCAGTTCAGCAGGAGATTGAGGGGCTAGAGGCGGAACTATCTGAGGTGCGAGTTAAGATGAGTGAATATCTCAAAGAATTGGATATTTATAGCTAAAGGAGAAAACTATGAGTATTGCCGCTTCTGACGCGCCTTTGGCAAAATCATTACCTACAAACATAACCATATTGCAAGGCATTAACTGGGATACCTATCAGAATTTGGTGCGAGATTTGGAGTCACAACCGGGAACAAAACTAACTTATGACGATGGAACTTTGGAGATTTTGATGCCGCTACCACCCCACGAAACTTTTAAGAAACTACTTGGTCGTTTTATTGAAGTTACCACAGAAGAGTTAGGAATTGAAATTCGTAGTTTAGGTTCTACAACTTGGACACGAGAAGATTTACGCAAGGGTTTAGAACCAGATGAATGTTATTACATTCAAAATGAGTTAGCTGTGCGCGGTAAAGATGTAATTGATTTGACAATTAATCCACCTCCAGATTTAGCGATTGAGGTTGATAGTACCAGTAGTTCGATGAATCGGATGGGGATTTATGCGGCGCTGGGTGTGCCAGAGGTATGGCGTTTTGATCGTGAAACTTTGACAATTTTGAGTTTAGTTAATAATGACTACCAACCTAGTGAAATGTCGTTAGTGTTGCCGATTTTTGATGCTGCTATGTTGATGAAGTTTTTGGAGTTAAGTTTAACAATGGGTGAAACAAGTTTAATTCGTCATGTGCGGCAATGGGTGAGGGAACAGTTAGCAAAATCATCAACAGTAGTGGAGGAACAATAATGAGCTTTTCAATCGAGCGCGTTTTAAGTGAAATAGATCAATTAAGTTTAGTGGAACAAATGCAGGTATTAGAGCATTTGGTTAAGCAGATTAAGCAATCTGTTGTTTCTGTTGCGGTAACTCAAAAACCTAACTATAAAGTGACTGATTTTTATGGCATAGCTCCCAATTTACTTGGGGGTGAAGATGCTCAGGAATGGGTAAATCAGATACGGGATGAGTGGGAAGACCGCGAAGCATGGAGACAGCCTCAATGAAGCTTAATGATGCTTTGTAGGGTGTGAATAAAGTTTTCTTGGATACATCTCCAGTAATTTATTATGTGGAAGCTGTACCGGCTTTTGCTGAGGTAGTACGGGGTATATTTGCTCTGATAGGGAAAGGGCAAATACAAGGGGTAGTTTCTCCTGTAACCTTGGCGGAATGTGTCACTTTACCTATTCGTTTAGGGCAGGTAGAGTTAAGAGAAAGATTTACAGATTTATTGACGGCTACGGATGGCATTGTACTGGTGAATATTGATGCCGCAATTGCACAACAAGCGGCTGAGTTACGGATTCGCTATGGGCTGAAGTTACCGGATGCGTTGCAGGTAGCAGTAGGGATTTGTGCTGGTTGGGAGGCTTTTTTAACGAATGATGTAGCTTTGAAGCGGGTGACGGAGTTGCAAGTTTTAGTTTTGGGTGAGTTGGAAGTTTAAAAGATAGGTGTTTATGGAAGAGATTGATATTGAGGAAGTGCAATCTGACATTGATTTGCTAGAGGATAAGTTAGCGGGAATCAAAATTAAGATGAGTGAATATTTGCAGGAGCTTGGTTATGATTCCTGAAGGTTGGCTTTATGAATCTTTAGAACAACATATTAATATAAAGCATGGTTTTGCTTTTAAGAGTGAGTATTTTGCTTCACAAGGGTTTCATATACTCTTAACTCCTGGAAATTTTAAAGAAGAAGGTGGATTCCGTTTAATAGAAGAAAAACGAAAGTATTATACTGGACAAATTCCTGAAGGCTATATTTTGGCGAAGCATGATTTGTTAGTGGCAATGACAGAACAAGCCCCAGGACTACTTGGAAGTGCTATTCTAATTCCAGAAGATAAAAAGTATCTTCATAATCAGAGATTAGGTCTTATTAAGATAAAAAATTCAAAAATAATTTGTAAATACTTTCTCTATTTTGTTTTTAATTCATGGTTGACTAGAACATCTGTTTCCGCTACAGCAAGTGGAACTAAGGTTAAACATACTTCACCCCAAAAAATTTGTGATTTAATAATTCCGATTCCACCCCTCCTAGAACAACGTAAAATCGCCGAGATTCTCAGCACTTGGGATAAAGCGATCGCACTCCTAGAGCAACTCATCACCGCCAAGCGTAAGCTAAAGCAGGGGCTTATGCAGCAGCTATTGACAGGGAAAAAGCGGTTTAAGGAGTTTGAGGGTAGTGAGTGGGAGGTGAAGAAGTTAGAAAATATTTCTAGTGAAATTGGTGATGGTATTCATGCAACTCCTGAGTATGTAGAATCTTCCGTATTCTATTTTGTCAATGGAAATAATGTAATAAATCAATCTATTCAAATTAATAAAAAAACAAAGTGTGTTAGTGAAGAAGAATACCGAAGATATCGGAAAAATCTAAGTAATAAAACTATTTTAATGTCTATTAATGGGACTATAGGAAATATCGGTTTTTTCAATAATGAAAATGTCATTTTAGGAAAAAGCATTGCATATATCAACATTAAGAATATAATTTCCAAAGAATATATTTTTTATTTTTTACAAAGTCATGCCATAAACTGTTATTTTGAAAATGAATTGACAGGTTCAACAATCCGAAACTTATCGCTAAAATCAATTAGAAATGCTCCTATATTAGTACCTTCAAACATTGCAGAACAACAAAAAATTGCCTCTATCCTCTCCGCAGCCGATACTGAAATCTCAAACTTAGAAAAACAACTCGCCGCCTACAAACAACAAAAACGCGGATTAATGCAGCAACTACTAACAGGTAAAAAACGAGTTAAATTAGATGAACCCCAGATGCAGAAAGTATAATAAAATTATCCTCACTTAACCCCCGTATGACTCTCAGCGAAATTTTATCCACAGTTAACGAACTATCACATCAAGATAAACTACGACTAATCCACTTTCTCCTATTGGCAGTTGCCAAAGAAGAAGGATGTAGCCTAGAAACAAGTGACGCAGAGAATATACTTCTAAATCAACTCTCCTCAACCAGTGCCACAGTCTGGTCGCCTCAAGCAGATAATAGGTCAATTCAAGCCTTATCAGACCTTGCCCAAAGCCTTACTACACAGAACACCCACCCAGAACAACCCACCACACTCGTAGAGTTTTTCCGTCAATCCCCCTTAGTTGGAATCGCCGAAGAACTCGACTTTAGCCGATAGAAAAATGATATATTATATAATATCACCCCTGTTAAAAATAAAACATTACAAAGAAAACATTCTGAAATTATGACAAAATTAGAATTTACCATTCCTGTTCATTCTGTTAATAATACCATCAGAGAAGAAGCAGAAACTAAAGCCAAAGAAGCTTATGTTATGACTCTACTTAAACATGGAGAAATTAGCAGTGGTAAAGCTAGTCAATTACTAGGAATTTCTCGACTAGACGTAATAGATTTAATGTCTAAACATGAGATATCTCTATTTGACGATAGTATAACTATAGACGAATTTCAGCAAGAAGTTAATCAGGCAAAAATGAAATTACAAGGCAACAGCAAAGTAACAATCTAATAACCTACTTATTGCATTATTTATTCTTGAAAAATTCAAATACTTAATTATGAACCAACCCGTTCCTACAATTAACACCCGACTCCTGGATTCCCTCGCTCAAATTATTCTTTCTTTATCCCAAGAAGAATACCAAATTCTTATAGAAAAAATCCAACCTTCTCGACTAACAGAACACCAAAAACAACAAAATATTGCATCCTTAAAACAGGATATAGCCGCAGGTATTCAACAACTCCAAAATGGTGAATACACAGAATACGACGAAAATACTCTACCTTCACTCCTCACCTCAATTAAAGCACGAGGTCGGGAACGTCTCCAAGGAGAAGCGGCTGAATGAATCGCTTTCGCATCTCAAACTTAGCTGAAAAAGATTTAGAAGATATATGGGTTTATCTCGCCCAACAAAATGAAATATTAGCAGATAAAAAAATCGCTCAAATTTTCGATAAATTCCCGATGTTAGCTCAATTTCCTGACATGGGAAGAAAACGAGATGAACTCCAAACGGGACTACGCAGTTTTCCCATTAAGCCTTATATTATATTTTATACTCAACTTCCTGAGTGTGTAGAAATAGTGAGAATTTTTCATCAATCTAGAGACATACAAAATCAATTCTCCGATAATGATGCAGAAAGTTAAACAAACCTACCACGGATGACTTAAAGCACAAGACAATGAACCTATCCCCAAGTGACTGGCTAGAAAATATCATCTCCCAACTTCCTGCCCTTACTCTTCTGCAAAACATGGGCTATGAATATCTCACACCACAGTCAGCCCTAGCCAAACGTGGGGGAAAACGTTCCAAAATTGTCCTAGAAGAAATTCTCACAGCCCAACTTGGCAAACTAAATAAAATTCAACACCGGGGACAAACTCACCCTTTTAGTGACATCAACCTTCAAAAAGCAGTAGAAGCCATCAGCCAGTTCCCCTACGATGCACTTTATACCACTAGTCAAGAACTCTACGACCTGCTCACTCTCGGTAAAAGCTTAGAGCAAATCATTGACGGTGATAAAAAAAGCTACCCCCTGCGATACATCGACTGGCACAACCCAGCCAATAATGTTTACCACATCAGCGACGAATTTGAGATAGAACGCCGCAACAGTACCCAAACCCGTCGCCCTGATTTAGTGTTGTTTGTTAATGGCATTCCTCTAGTAGTAATTGAATGCAAACGCCCCGATTTAAAAGACGCATTAAACGAAGCTATCAGTCAACAACTGCGGAATCATCGGGCTGAGAATATTCCCCACTTTTTTTGTTTAACTCAACTGCTGCTAGTCGTATCGCAAAACGCCGCCCAATACGGTACAACCGCCACAGAGAAAAAATTTTGGGCAGTCTGGAAAGAAGAAGCCGCCGCAGAATTAGACCAACAACTTCATACACTGGTAAATACTCCCCTCTCCCCAACTCAACAACAAAAATTGCTCTCGTGGCGAGAACCTTGGCAACAACAAAAAATCCAAGAAATCTGGAATACCGGAGAGCGTCAAGTATCTGCTCAAGACCGTACCCTCTTCAGTCTCCTAACTCCCCAACGCTTACTAGAACT